>JBAVYC010000150.1:0-2342 GCA_049698595.1 Desulfobacterales bacterium
GAGTAGTCTGATTCTACCTAAATCCTATAAACGGGGGTTGACCAAATTTTAGATTTTGGGCCTCAATCAAATCCAGTAATACTATTTCAGTCAATTGCATAATACCCGAGATGATGAATTAGGCCCGAATCAGCACTTTAAGCAAAAGGTCTCCCCGCTGGCCTGTTCCGACTTGTTTTCCGAGGCCTTTGAGACGAAGTTTGTGACCTTCCCGTATTCCGGCCGGCACCGTCACCTTATAAAGGCGTTTATGAAAACCCCAGGGGATGTTTACCAGCTTGTGTGTTCCGGCGATGGCCTCATAGGGTGCAATCGCAATCGTACCATAGAGGTGCGGGTCCGGACCGGACCCAACCGGTCGAATGACTTGCAGACGAGGGGTCTTTTTCCGTTCGGTTGCGCGGCGTAATATTTCAGGAGATGGGGTACTCGGCAATATCAGCAATAGTTTTAAGAAAATGATGCCGAAAACAAAACCGCCGATATGGGCCCACCAGGCAACACCACTCGCCTGGCCGTGGCTGCCGGCGGCATTGAGAAATTGCAAAACAAACCAGATTCCAAGAAAGATATAGGCCGGAATTTCCAAAAAGTAAGGGATAAAAATGATCGGGATCAGCGTTAAGATTCGGGCGCGTGGATGAAGAATGAAGTAGGCGCCCATCACCCCGGCAATCGCACCGCTGGCACCGATGGTTGGGACATTCGAATTCAGGTTCAACAATATATGGGACAGACCCGAACCTAACCCGCAGATAATATAAAAGAGCAGGTAGCGCAAATGCCCGAGTCGATCTTCGACGTTGTCACCGAAGATGTAAAGGGACCACATGTTGCCGAGTAGGTGCCAGAAGCCCCCATGGAGAAACATAAAGGATATGAACGAAAAAGCCTGCTGTGAAATTGTAAAATAGGCGCTGATTTGGGGAACGGAATAGCGGGCTGGGACAAGGCCGTAAATATAGATAAATTTCTCCAGCCCGACCCCTATAACAAATTGATAGAAGAAAATGACAACATTGATGCCGATGATTGTGTTGTTGACAACCGGGTAATTTTTAGTTGGGACAGTGTCACGCAGGGGAATCATTTTAGGCGCTGTAATTTATGGGTTTTTGATTTTGATGGTTTTCCCAGTCTGACATGGCCGGCCGGAATTCTAGTTGCCAAACCAATTGGAATTATTGTAGATACAATACACAGATGGTGTATTTATCCCAGCCGACACACGAATGTCAATCCAAAAAAACGAAAGGAGGGAAACCCTAGCGCAAAGAAATCAAAAATTAAATGACAAAGGTTAAATAATACAGTAAGCTTAGAATTAATCGAAATAATTGGCAGCTAATACTTCGACAGTGGAGAAACGATAATGTTTTTTATTGTTCTGGGAATTTCAGTTTTTGCAACAGTGTCCGGTGTGTTATTCATTTCTCACTGGAAGTTTAACGATAGAAAAGATTATCTTTATGATGAGACAGACTCATTTGGCAAACGCCAAGTCAAAAGATGGCATTTTTAAGGATATACAATCAAAAAATAATCAAACAAAGATTCCTAACGGCCAATTATTTCTAAGCTTTGACAAAATCGAAGCAAAATCGAGCGATTGTCGAGGTTGCCGCCCCGGTTAAACAGACGACGCCCCTATGAAATAAGTGCAACAGGGATTTCAGTGGCTGTCGCATTTTTTGGAAAGAGTTTAACCTTCGGCTGCGAGATCATTCGGATTTCAGCTTTTCTGATGATCAAAATCGACACCCTCCTTTTTTTCCTTGAATCCGATAGAAAAAGACCCTAGCGGCGATTTCGGTCACCTCTATAATAATTCTGCTTTTTTATAATGAGCAAGTGAAGTGGTTAATTGGAAAACGAACCTTGATAATTCTGCATAGGTTAAAGTTTTCCTTACAGACGCCGATATAGACAATATAATTCAAATAGTTAATTCTGTCCGCAATCCGTCACGATCATATTTGCTTTCTCATGGTATGATAGTGGGTGGTCTGCCCTTTAAGCCCATATTGCGTGAAAAGTCTAACAGACAGGGGCTATCGGACAACGTCTTTGATTTCAATTGCCGGTAAAAATGGAATCTAACATAAACCTGTCTTCGGATAGCCCACTGCATACTGAATCAGACGCAGAAAAAGAATTTGAACCTATAAGCTCGGTCGATCATCTTCTGAAGCGTATCAGCCGCAATAAAGATTTCCCCTCTTTTTCGAAATGCATTATTGAAATCAATCGTAAGCTTTCTTCGGATTCGAAGCAATTGTCGGCCTCTGAACTATCCAATATCATCCTCAAAGATTATGGCTTCGCCACCAAATTGCTTAAAC
>JBAVYC010000151.1:0-8408 GCA_049698595.1 Desulfobacterales bacterium
AAAAATGAGGGTCCGGTCGAGGCTGCACATCAGGTGGATGTGGTGACTACCGGAACCTTTGCCCCCATGTGTTCATCAGGCGCGTTTATCAATTTCGGCCATTCGGTTCCCACCATCAAGGCATCCAGAGTGTGGTTGAATAAAGTTCCGGCTTATGCCGGGGTGGCGGCTGTCGACTGCTATCTCGGGGCAACCGAAGCTTGTGAGGATGATCCGCTGAATAAAGTCTATCCCGGAGAATTCAATTATGGCGGCGGTCATGTCATTCAGGATCTGGTTGCCGGGAAAAAGGTCCATCTCAAAGCCAGTGCATACGGCACCGACTGCTATCCAAACCGCCTGGTTGAAAAAGAAATATCTTTGAGTACATTGCCCCAGGCAACACTTTGTAACCCCAGAAACGGATATCAAAACTACAACTGTGCCGTTAACCTCACGGATAAGACAATTTACACGTATATGGGGACATTGAAGCCCAGAGGCGGCAATGCCAATTACTGCTCGGCCGGGCAATTGAGTCCGCTGTTCAATGATCCCTTCTATAAGACCATCGGGCTTGGCACGCGGATCTTTTTGGGTGGCGCAGAGGGTTATGTTACCTGGCACGGCACCCAGCACAAACCCGCGGTCGAAAGGACCAAAAAAGGAGTCCCCGTCTCGCCGGCCGGAACCCTCTGGGTGATGGGGGATATGAAAAAGATGAGTTCAGAATGGCTGGTCGGGGTGAGTATTCAGGGTTACGGCTGTTCGCTGGCGGTGGGCCTGGGGATCCCCATTCCCATCCTGAATGAAGAAATAGCGGGCTATACGGCAATATCCGATGAAGACATCTTCACCCAAATCATCGACTACGGCAACGATTATCCCAAAGGCATTTCCAAGAGTTACGGTCAGGTGAGTTATGCCGAACTCAAAAGTGGCTCTATCAAGCTCAACGGGAAAGAGATTCCGACGGTGCCGTTGTCCAGCCTGGTCAGGGCCAGAAAGATCGCCGAAATTCTGAAAAATAAGATTTCCCAGGGGAAATTCACCCTTGGCGAGCCGCAGTTCACACTGCCGAGCTAGGGGATTGAAGATCGAATATTGAAGATTGAAGATTTATGGAACTCGCTTCGCTCGATCGTTCTGATTATAATTGCAGAATTTAAAACTATATGCATAAATCAGAAAATCGCTAGGTTATGTTATATTTTTATCATTTTTGGCTTCAGAAACTGGTGCGTTTTATGACGAGATGTCGAAATTTTAATTTAAATTAGAATGGATAGAATGACTTAGATCATAAATCATAAATCTTCAATCGACAATCTTCAATTGACATCATGCCGCCGAAAATACGCACCTTCATCGCATTAGAACTGCCGCCAGCGGTTATTTCATTGCTGGCGAAAGTGCAGCATGATTTAAAATCGATGCGGCTCCGGGCAAAGTGGGTGCGACCGGAAAATATTCATCTGACCTTAAAATTTCTCGGAAATATCAACCCCGGCGATATCGATAAAATCGGCGGGGCCATGCTGGAGGCTGTTGACGATTTTGCGGGCATTGACCTGGTTGCCAGAGGGGTTGGTGTTTTTCCGGGAATCAAACGGCCGCGTGTCATCTGGGTCGGACTTGGCGGACAAATTCAGTCGCTTTTCACCATGCAGCGCATGCTGGAAGACAAGCTGGCGGACCTGGGTTTTAACAAAGAAAAAAAACCGTTTAAAGGGCATCTGACGCTGGGTCGTTTCAGGCAGACCATCAACCCGGACACGATCCAGCAATGCATTCGGGAATATGCGGATCTGACCAGTGAAAAATTCACTGCGAGGCGGATCATTTTGTTTAAAAGCGATTTGAAACCGACAGGCGCAGTTTATTCTCAATTACGGCAGGCCGTTTTAAATGACGAATGACAAATGAAGGATGTCGCTCTCCGAGGCGTAGGCGTACAACCCCTACGAGCCGGAGGCTTCGCTCCGTCAACTAGATATCATTCTGATTAATCAATAAATAAAGAGCAAACCTTAATTTGGCATTCGACATTCGTCGTTCGTCATTCATAGCAGGAGGAAGAACTTATGTCTATATCTGCAGATAAAGAAAAAGCCGTGGTCAGCGCAATGGCCCAGGTTGAACGCCAGTTTGGCAAAGGCGCCATCATGAAACTGGGAAGCAAGCCGGTTATGGAAGTACCGGTAATTTCCACCAGTGCTCTGTCCCTTGACAATGCGTTGGGTATCGGAGGATTGCCCCGCGGCCGGGTGGTAGAAATTTTTGGACCCGAAGCTTCCGGCAAAACAACCCTGGCGCTGCACGCGGTGGCCGAAGCTCAGAAAAATGGTGGCATTGCGGCCTTTATCGATGCCGAACATGCCCTGGACATCGGCTATGCCAAAAAATTGGGCCTCGATTGTGATGAATTGCTGGTCGCCCAGCCGGATACCGGTGAGCAGGCCCTTGAAATTGCCGATATGCTGGTTAGAAGCGGTGCCATTGACATCCTTGTGATCGATTCGGTGGCGGCCCTGGTGCCACGAGCTGAAATCGAAGGTGAGATGGGGGACTCCCATATGGGCCTGCAGGCCAGACTCATGTCCCAGGCACTGAGGAAATTAACCGGCACCATCGGTAAAACCATGACAACGGTTATTTTCATTAATCAGATCCGCATGAAAATCGGCGTGGTCTTCGGTAACCCGGAAACCACCACCGGGGGCAATGCACTAAAATTTTACGCGTCGGTGAGACTCGACATTCGCCGGATCGGCGCCATCAAGAATGGGCAGGACGTCGTCGGTAACCGCACCCGGGTGCGGGTGGTCAAAAACAAAATGGCACCGCCGTTCACGGAAGCGGAATTTGACATCACCTATGGTGAAGGCATTTCCAAAACGGGGGATCTGATCGACGTGGGGGTGAACGCCGGCATCGTTGACAAGAGCGGGTCATGGTATTCCTACCAGGGCGAACGAATCGGCCAGGGACGTGAAAATGTCAAACGATTTCTAAGCGATAACCAGGATATCTACGACGACATATATCAAAAATCCAGGGAGGCTTTGGGATTCGTGAAAAAAATAGACACACAGCCGGAGATTTAGATGACAGGAAACGATATACGCAGGCAATTTCTTGAATATTTTAAAAAAAATGATCACCAGATTGTCCGCAGCGCCTCACTGGTGCCCCAGGAGGACCCCACGCTGCTTTTTATCAATGCCGGAATGGTACAATTCAAACGTGTGTTCCTGGGCGAGGAAAAAAGAAGCTATGTCCGGGCAACCACCTCCCAAAAATGCGTCCGTGCCGGCGGCAAGCACAATGATTTGGAAAATGTCGGCTATACCGCACGGCACCATACGTTTTTTGAGATGCTCGGTAATTTTTCCTTTGGCGATTATTTCAAGAAGGTCGCCGTCGAGTATGCCTGGGACCTTTTGACCGATGGATATGGATTGCCGGAGGACAAGCTGTGGGCATCCGTTTACCTCGATGATGATGACGCCTATGACCTATGGCATAAAATGATTGGTTTACCCGAAGACCGCATTGTGAGATTGGGTGAGGAAGATAATTTCTGGTCTATGGGTGATACCGGACCGTGCGGACCGTGTTCGGAGATTTTAATTGATCGCGGTGAGCAATACGGTTGCGGACGGCCGGAATGTACCGCCGGTTGCGACTGCGACCGGTATCTGGAAATATGGAACCTGGTGTTTATGCAGTTTAACCGAGATGCTTCCGGGAAGATGTCTCCGCTGCCTAAACCGAGTATTGATACCGGTTTGGGGCTTGAACGCATGGTGACGATCCTGCAGAATGTAGCGACCAATTATGACACGGATCTCATCCGGCCGATTATAGCAAAAACTGAAAATCTGGCTGAAAGAAATTTGGGTGAGTCCCATGAGACCGATGTGGCCCTAAAAGTGATTGCCGATCACAGCCGGGCAGCCGCTTTTCTCATCGGCGACGGCATTCTGCCCGCCAATGAAGGCCGGGGCTATGTGCTGCGTAGAATCATGCGTCGGGCGATTCGCTACGGACGTAATATCGGTCTTAACCGGCCGTTTCTTTACCAAACTGCCGAGGTCGTGTTTGACATTATGAAACCGGCCTATCCCGAGCTTGCCGAAGCCTCCGCTTTTATCACCAATGTTATCAAGAATGAAGAAATCAGGTTTTTGGAAACCCTGGATACCGGACTGAAGCTCTTAAATGATTCCCTGGCAGAGATAAAAGCAGGCGGCGGCAACCGAGTGCCCGGCGATGTTATCTTCAAATTGTACGACACTTACGGATTTCCGGTGGATATCGTGCAGGACGTCATCCGGGATGAGAATATTAGCCTTGACATGGCAGGATTTGATCAGGCTATGGAGCGGCAGCGGACCCGATCCAGATCTGTGGCCACATTTGACCAGATCAGCGATGCCTATAAAAACCTTTCAGCCCGGGGGATCAAACCCGAGTTCGTGGGCTACGGGACCCTGACGGCTGACTCAAAAATACTGGTGATAGTGGCTGACGGCCATGAGATTAACGAGGCCGGACAGGGTCAACAGGTAGAAATCGTAACGGAAGCCACCCCGTTTTACGCAGAATCCGGCGGCCAGATCGGTGATGCCGGTACGATAACCGGACCCAATTTTGAAATGGCCGTACTGGACACAATTAAAGATCCCACCGGACTTATCATCCACAAAGGGAAAGTGATTTCCGGGCGGACCCAAAAAGGAGCGGCGGTGAGCCTGCATGTGGATGATGCCAGACGCCAGGCGACGGCTTTGAATCATACTGCCACTCATATTCTGCACGCCGTGTTGCGTCAGGTTCTCGGGGAGCATGTCAAACAGGCCGGCTCCCTGGTGGCAGCGGACAGACTGCGCTTTGATTTCACGCATTTCTCCCTGGTGGACAGGGATACCCTGGATACCATCGAACGTCTCGTCAACCTGCGTATCCGTGAAAACGTCCCAACAAAAACCCAGGAAATGGATGCAGATGATGCATTTAAATCCGGTGCAACGGCTCTATTTGAGGAAAAATACGGGGATCGCGTGCGTGTTGTTTCCTTGACTGACTTCAGCAAGGAACTTTGCGGCGGAACGCATACCGACCGAACCGGCAATATCGGTCTTTTCAGAATCGCCAGTGAATCCAGCGTATCCTCGGGGGTCAGACGAATTGAGGCTGTAACCGGAGAGGAAGCTTTGGCATACACCCAAAAGAGATCGAGGATTCTAGAGGATACGGCCCATCTCTTGAAGGAGAAAATGGAAGCCGTGCCCCTTCGGGTCCAGAAAATGATGTCAGATATCAAAGCCTTTGAAAAAGAGGTGGATCATCTGAAAACAAAGGTAGCCTCAGAAAAAACCAATGCATCCGGAGAAACCGTTAAATCAATAAACGGTGTTAAAATCATGGCGCAAAAAGTGTCGGTTGAAACGCCGGCCGCTTTGAGGAATCTGGCCGATCAGTTTAAAGACAAGATTAAGTCCGGTATTGTGATCCTGGGAAGCACCGCCGGCGCAAAGGTCATGCTGATTGCCGTCGTTACCAAAGATCTCACTGATCGATATCATGCCGGCAAGATTGTCAGCCAGATTGCCGCTGTGGTCGGCGGCAAGGGCGGGGGCAGACCGGACATGGCGCAGGCCGGTGGGAACCAGCCGCAAAAGCTGGATCAGGCGCTGGAAAAAGCCTATGAGGTTGTGGGGCAGGCTAGTGGAATGACGATTGTCGAATGACGATTGACGAAGGATGGGATCGCTTCGCGCTGTCTTTTTTTTTATGTATTAAAATGAAGTTGGACGGCTCTATTTTTTTGGCCATAAAATGTCGTAGAACCGCCTCGGAGGAAAAAAATTCAGATCTAAGGACTCAAACGAGAGAACTTAGAAACCGATAGAATTCCTTAATTCGTCAATCGTCAATTGTCATTCGTCATTCCAAAGGTTCGTCATTCCCAACGCCTTTTAACACATCGATCATGGTAAACATCTTACCTTTGACACCCGCTTCCACTTTTGCAGACAGGAATAGAAGCGCATCCAGCGTGCCGAGGGTATACACCATACGGCCGTTGACGTTGTGGGTGAATTCAAACCGGACGGTTTGATCTTCCGAAACCAGGGTGTAGGTGTGCCAGCCGTGACCGGCCAGATGCTGCTCAGGAATGCCCCAGCGGGTTTTTTGGACTTCGGGGTCCCGCATTTTAAGGATTCGATCTTCTGGAAAAGAAACGCCCAATTCGTTGAAATATCCGACCATGGCCTTAGCCGTGCCGCTGGTGTCGGCTTTCCCCTCTTGATGGCTTTCCCGTATCTCAAGCGAATATCCTTTGAATAAGCCCGGAAAGGTATCGGCCGCATATGCCATCATGGCCTGAAAACCAACGATTTGCTTGGCCATGTTGGGTGCGATAACCGCTGCGATGGCTGACGAAACCACGGTTTCCTCAAGCTTTTTACGATCGCCGCCGGTAGTACCCATCACAAATGGCAATCCGCAACCACAGTAAAATTCGGCATTGGAGTTGACTGCTGCCGGGTGGGTGTAATCGACACTCAGAAACCCTAGGTTGGATTTTATGATCTTTTCGATGCGCGCTTTCCGCTTGTCCGGCTGAATGAGCTTAACTTTGACGGATTCGAAAGCGTAATCGGGTTGCTGGATTTCCGGACCGGTCAAAGAATAGGGTACCAGCTCAAAGCGCTTGTCTTGCAGAATTTGTGCGGCCACGATGCGGGAGACGTTGCCCGGCAATCCATTGACCATGACTTTAATTGGGGTCATCCTAATCTCCTTACATTTCGAAATTTCTATAATACATTCAAATCAAAAGTCTTTTAGCGGCCATTCTCATGGTAAGCCGAATGGAATGATGGAATAGTGGAATTCTGGAAAGCTGGGTATGAAAAGCGGAAAAAGGTCTATTCTAAAAAAAATGTTGGATCTACATTCTCTAATGATGTTCACCAGTCATATTTTTTCTCCTTTTGCCCTATAAAATACCCCGCTAAAAAATGAAAATCAATGTAGAATATGTGATTGGAGTCCCGTTTTCTTTAAACTCATTATTCCATTTTTCCACCATTCCATTACTCCAATTGTGAGCGTAGCGAACTAACTTATTTTCATGTGGCTGCAAATTTTGTCTGTTATTGCACTTAGAGTCGGAAATTCGATTTGACCGTCAGCAGCGAGATTGGATCTTAAGGATTTCACCGCGGCCGGAATGTATCTTTCAAAATGCTTTTTGCCTTTGACCTTGCTCAGATATGCGTAGGCGCCAAGAATCTGCAAATTGCGGGTCAACCTGCAATAGTGATAGCAGGAAAGAAATTTTTCCGGAGTCAACTCGGTTTGCGCCGCCAGCACTTCAATGCTGTAGTCTATCAACCGGGCCTGGATGGCGTCCGGCAATTCAACATAAGGGTCGATCAACAGGGAGGCCAGATCATATTGGATCGGACCGATACGGCCGCCCTGAAAATCAATAAAATAAATATTGCGGCCTTTGATCATGATATTTCGAGACTGCATGTCGCGGTGCATGAACCCCATGGTCGGATACTGCAGGGCTTTGTCTGCCAGTGCGATAAAATCTGCCTGAAAATCTATAAACTGCTCTTTGTAGTTGAGGTAGCCGTTTAAAAAAGCCTCCAGAAAATAGCAACATTCTTTTTCGAGTATCAATTCCTGATTGTAGTCCGGTGTCTGAAAGGTCCAGTTCCGGTCAAATTTGACGGCACCATTGCGGGATAATTTAATGAGCTGGTCGATGACCGCTTTGTACAGGTCGATAACCGTCGAGTCATTTTTTGATTGCACGGTTTGCTGCAGATGAATGTCCCCTAAATCTTCAAGGAAAACCAGCCCGCTGAAGGTATCGTGAAAGTAAATTTTTGGTACGGACACACCCTGGCGGTATAAATGCCGCCCCAGGTGTACAAAAGAGTCGACCTCCGATGTCAGCGCGGTTTGGCGGATACCGTGATCAACCATGATGATGGATTGATCTGCTGCCGTCAGACGATGCCACTGCCTTTGGGATCCGTCCCCTTTGAGCTTCTGCCGGTGAATCTGACCGGAGGGGGAGGCCGCGAAAGCCCGTTGAAAAGCTTCGGGCGTGGCCTTATTAATTGCTGCCTGGCGATAATTTTCCGGTGTCCCGATATCCTGCCAGCAGTTCCGGGGTGCAATAAATGCCCCGAGCTTTTTGCCGGCGGCCAGGATTTGTTTAAACGCATCGATACTGCTGTAAAAACTGTTGCCCGGGATATAATCCAGGATTTGAGGATCCAA
The DNA here is from genome assembly GCA_049698595.1 of Desulfobacterales bacterium. Classification (GTDB taxonomy): domain Bacteria; phylum Desulfobacterota; class Desulfobacteria; order Desulfobacterales; family JAFDCJ01; genus JAFDCJ01. Next base: position 8,296 of record JBAVYC010000151.1, read on the forward strand.
TACCTGGATACCGGTAAACGTCAGCAGGTCTTCGGGCGGCTGCCGGGAGTCATCGGCACGATCATAAAACCCTGAAATCCATTTGTTTTGTTTGACGGCAACGCTGTTAAAGG
>JBAVYC010000152.1:0-1626 GCA_049698595.1 Desulfobacterales bacterium
ATTTATTTCCCTTCAATCTATACCCGTAAATCGACATCAACTGCTCGTGCTAGGCCCATGCGTTTTGCCCTATGCCCTTTGCCCTGTGCCATTAAATCTGTGCCCTTTGCCTTATGCCATTTACCCTGTGCCCTTTGCCCTTCGCCCTATACCCTTTTTGCCCGCAACCCCCAACCCGTCAGACTTTCCTCACACTAACAATGGTCTCATGCATCGCCATATTTCCTGAAATTTCATCGGCATGATCTTCCAGGACTTCCGCGATGCAGGCACCTTTTCCATAAATTTTCGACAGCCCTTTTGAAATCACCCCGTAGCCCGTATCCATATACACCGTGTCCGGCCGGGTCGCCTCAGTTACCCGGGCTTTCAGCCGGCCCATGCCGGCCGGGCTTTTGACCTCTACCGCGTCGCCGTGGCGGATGCCGAGCGGTTGGGCCGAATCCGGGTGTATCCACAGAAAATTTTCCTGTTCGAGTTCCCAGAGCAGTGTATTGTTGGTACTCGCACTCTGGGTAATATAGGCATTTCGTCCGACAACAATCCGGAATTGGTTCTGCGGCACGCTTTTCGGGGGACGGTATATCGGCATGGGATCTATGCCGTTTTCCGCATAACGCGAACTAAAGAGCTCAATTTTTTTAGAGCGTGTCTTGAAGGGTTTGCCCGCATGAATCCCATGGCTGTGCCCGACATAATTAAAAACCCCATCTTCCTTGAGCGCCTTGGCTACTTCCGGCAGTTTCTTTAGCTGAGCCTGCCTGAAATCATCAATCGTGAAGTCAAAATACTCCCCCAGGTCGAGGCGCCTGGCCAACTCTTTAACAATCCAGAAGACCGGTTTGGATTCAAACATGGCCGGTACGATCGGATCCCTCGTCAGCACTCCGGAACACGATGACGACGCCAGAAAAGCGGATACCGGATCCTGCCTTTCCAGATAACTGGGTGCCGGCAGGACCAGGTCCGCCATCCAGGCCGTGTCACTCATGGTAATATCGACGGTCATCATAAAATCCAGTTTGTTGATCATCTCAATGGTTTTTTGCCGATTGGCGCCCGTTTGCATGGGATTGGTTTTATAGGTAAACCAGCCTTTCACCGGATAAGGCTGGCCCTCGATGACGGCGTCGCGGGTGTGTTTGAATGAACCTTCCTCATCGAACATCATCTGAGCTCTGCCGGCATCCACCCGGTCTTCCGGGTTGTCTTCATAAAATGGTGCATCATAGGACAGGGATCCGGTTTTAATTTTCTTCGGCAGGATCAAGCCTCCTTCTTTATCCCAGTTTCCCAACAACGCATTGACAATCGCATAGGATCTTCTGATTTGGGTGGAGTCCTTGTAATCCGAACTGCGGCGTCCGGGATAAACCATGGCGGCCGGCGCCGCGGCTGCCAGTGCCCGCGCCAGCCGACGGATATCCCTGGCCGGGATTTCAGTTTCCTTAGCGGCCCACTCCGGTGTGTATTTTTGGACATGGGCCCGAAGCTCATCGAAACCATGTGTTTTTTCAGCGACGAATTTTTGATCGTAGAGGTTTTCTGAAATAAGAACGTGGGCGATGGCCAGGAAAAACGCCATGTCCGTGCCGGGTTTGATGGCAAACCATTCGTCGGCCAAAG
>JBAVYC010000153.1:0-10002 GCA_049698595.1 Desulfobacterales bacterium
TTTAAATCACTGCGGCTGAGCCATGTGGAATCTGCCGGAAAGGCGCTGATGGAAAATTTTGATCGCCTGGCCCGGCAAGGTTTTTTTGGCGCCGATGACCCCACAAAAAAACAGGAAGGTTTGGACGGCATGTGGTACTTGTGGTGCGGCCCTTGTTCACCTCTTTTTGGAAAGGAAAAGATGGCGACCTTTGAACAATATTATATTGAAGATCGATCCACTCACAAAGAGCCACGCAACATATACTATACCTTGCGAGACGATGAAGTCACGATCCGACGAATTTTACGGACATTTGGTTTAGATCCAGACACCGGACACATAATTAACGGCCATGTGCCGGTGATCGTCAAAAAAAAGGAGCGTCCTTTGAAAGCCGGCGGAAAATTGATCGTCATCGATGGTGGTTTTTCACGGGCCTACCAAAAAAAAACAGGCATTGCAGGCTACACCTTGGTGTATAATTCATGGGGACTATTGCTGGCTACGCACCAACGCAGTCAAACAAAGCCTGCTACCGACATGGATACCCACGATATCAACTGCACCACCGAGATCATCGAAAGCAGGCAGAACCGGGTCCGCATTAAAAATACAGATCAAGGCCGAGAAATTCAGCGCCACATCGAAGAATTAAATGCGTTACATGATGCTTATCGGAATGGGGCAATATTGCCAAAGTTTAATATAAGGCCAGCCTCTGGCGCGAGCGTCCAGTCTGATCGGAGAATAAACTGATGAACGTCGAACATCGAACGTCCAACATCGAACGTCGAATGAATGTATTCTGTCTGTTTTAAAAAAGACAGCGCACAGCGCTTCCATCCTTCGAAATTCGATATTCGTTATTCGATATTCTGCGGTTCGCTGTTTCTGTTTAACCCGGCTGCCAAAGCGGCCAGTGTAATCATAAAATCCGTGCCATTTTGGTGTAGTTTCATATAGGGGGATGCGCCGAGCAGATTTTACAGCTCGATACCCAAATGATCGTGCTTGGCTCGGGCGAACCGCGTTACCATGATTTTTTTGAATGGCTGCGGCGCAGCTACCCCGACCAGGTCGCTATTTATATCGGCTTTAACAACGAATTGGCCCACAGGATCGAAGCCGGCGCAGATATTTTTCTCATGCCGTCACTGTTTGAACCCTGCGGATTGAATCAAATTTACAGCTTGAAGTACGGCACCCTGCCCATTGTCCGGCTGACCGGCGGTCTGGCCGATACCATCGCAGACGGCGTCAACGGCTTTACCTTTTTTGACTTCACTGCACAACACTTCTTTGATGCTGTCCAGCGCGCTATGGATGTCTACCGCAGGCATCCCGATAGGTGGCAACAGATGATGATCACGGCCATGGGTCAGGATTTTTCCTGGGAAAAGTCGGCTGAAAAATATCTTGCCGTATACAGCACATTATTAAAAAAAAATTGACTTATTTTATTTCTAATTCGGCGACTATTTTTTGGTGGTAGATTTCTGCACGCTCTTCAGAGAAATGATCCAAAAATAGTACTGAAAGGCCTAACAAAATTATACTCAATCCAAGTGCTCGCCCCCAGGCGCCCCCCCAAAAAAGGTAGCAACCAATCCCAATGATGATGAATACAGAGGTTACATACATAGTGTATGGATACCATTTCATGAAATTATCCGTTCGTTCTTTTTCGCTTTTTACAAAAGAGTGGCAAAACCCCCTTTATTAGTATATAAGTCAATGCCGATGAGAACTCAAAATGACACCCATCTCCAATTCCTCGCTATGGACTTCGGAGCCGAAAGCGGCCGCGGTGAGTTGGTTACACTGTGTGAAAATAAGATTCAAATCGAAGAAATCCATCGTTTCCCCAACAGACCCGTAAATCTTTGTCGAACCCTGTTCTGGGATTTTCCGTCTCTTTTTGCGGAATTGCTCACTACTTTGCGCGTGTGCGCGGATAAAAACCTGTTTTTAAATGGAATCGGCATCAGTACCTGGGGGGTTGATTTTGGTTTGCTGGGAGAAGATGGGAAAATTCTGGCCAATCCCGTTCATTATCGTGATGCGCGCACCAATAAAATCCATGAATATTCGGCCTTAATCATGTCCAGAGAGGAGATATTCGCGGCGACGGCCTGCGAGCCATGGACCATCAGCTCGTTATTTCAATTATTGGCAATGCAGAGAGACCATTCGCCCATCCTGAAAATGGCCCGTTCTTTTTTGAATATGCCTGACCTGTTTAATTACTGCTTGACCGGAAAAAAAGTCTCAGAGCGTTCTATCGCAAGTACCTCTAATTTAATGCGAGTAGACGGTGACTGGTGTCATGATATCATTCACCGATTCCAATTACCCGAAATATTTGAAGAACTGGTAGAACCGGGAACGGTAATCGGCAACTTGAGCCCTGAAATCGCCCCCCAGCCAGATATGGCAAATGTTCCGGTCATTGCAACCTGCGGTCATGACACGGCCGCTGTAGCGGCTGCTGTCCCTGCCAGCGGCAGCAATTGGGCTTTTTTAAGCTCGGGAACCTGGAGTATTCTGGGCAGGCTTCGTTCGGAGCCGGTCACGACCCCGGAATTTCTGGAGAACGGATTTAGCAATGAATATACGCTCGGCGGTTGGTTTTTGTGCCGCAATATTATAGGTCTTTGGTTGATACAGGAGCTTTACCGAAAGTGGGATACATCGTCCGATCCCTGGAACTACAATCGGATGATGGAAGAAGCCGCTCGAGCCGAATCCGGACCCATAATAGATGCCGCCGATAAGTGTTTGCTGGCACCGGATGATATGGAAGATTCCCTGTTGGATCTGATGCATCGTTTTCAACAGCCGTTACCTGATTCCCGCGGAGAGCTCATTCGGTGTGTACTTGAAAGCCTGGCGCTGGAGGTTGCATATCGTTTGGAATTATTATGCTCGCTCAGCAATGAAAGCGTGGATTCACTATTTCTGGTTGGCGGAGGCAGCGCCAATAACCTACTTTGCCAGTTAACGGCCAATGCCTGTCGGATACCCGTATACGCCGGAGCGCAGCAATGTACTTCACTAGGCAATGCCTTAACCCAGGCCTATGCCCTTGACATAATCAAAGCGCCGGGTGAAATTCGCCGGATTATGCGCAATAGTTTTGAACTTACAACCTACGAACCGATGGCTTCTTCCTTTTGGATTGACAGGCTCGGCCAATATAAACGCCTGACTGTATAATCCAATATTGAAATCCTGGTCCTCAGGGTTCGGATCTTTACTTGAGACGATGGAATAGAATAGATGAACTCGAAAAGTCACCGATTGGCCAAAGGATATATGAATAAAGTCCTTTATGTTAATCTTAGCGAAAATTCTTATCATTCAGAACCGCTCGAGCCAAAAACTGCAGAACTGTTTTTTGGCGGCCGGGGTTTCGGAATCTGCTTTCTTTTTAAACATTTTAAGACCCTGCAACAAGAAGGCAAATATAAGCATCCCTTTGCCGAAGTGGACCCGCTTTCAGCCGACAATGTGATCGTCATCGCAACCTCTCCCGCAACGGGAACCCAGATGCCGACTTCCGGAAGAGTTCACATGAATTACAAATCTCCCTTAACCGGGGCCCTGGGAAGTACCAATGCCGGTGGGCGCTGGGCGGTTGAATTTAAAAAATCGGGGTATGACTTACTGGTATTGACCGGCAAATCGCCAAAGCCGGTCTATCTCGTGATTTCGGGTGCCGGTGTCGAATTTGTTGAGGCCGAGTCCCTTAAAGACCTGAGTTCAATTGAAACCAGGACTGCCATTAAGGAAAAGCTTGCCCAGAAGGCGCAAGTCCTGACTATCGGAGCAGGCGGAAAAAACCTGGCCTATTTTGCATCCGTATTGAGCGATCGCGGCAAAGCTTTTGGCAGGGGCGGAGGTGGTGCCGTTTTTGGATCAAAAAACCTCTATGCCATCGCCGTCCTTCCTGGCCGCGAAAAGGCCATCGAAGTTGCCGACGAAAAGAATTTACAGCTTAAAAATAAAAGCGGGGCTTCGTATCAGGCAAGGTTGAAACTTAATCTGGGCAAATTCACTAAAAGGGAGGAACATTTCGGAATCTTGTCATCCATGGGGTCGTTGGGAATTTTGGGAATGGTCGACAATTTTGGTCAGCTTGTTCATAACAACATGCGGGATACTGACCATAACCCAGCCGACATTAGAAATATTAACGGCGAAGCCTTGAGAAACCACGCTAAAAACGCAAAACCAGGTGCAACCAGGATTGAGGTCAAGAGAGGTACCTGTTTTAACTGCCCGATTACCTGCAAAAGAGAAACCAGGCTCATCGATGGTAAGGGCAACCTAATCGAGGCCGGCGAAGGACCGGAATTTGAATCGACCGCCCTGATGGGGGCCAATTTGTCCATATATGATCTGGCAATCATAACCCAGGCCAATAATCTGGCGAATCATTACGGCCTGGATACCATTTCCCTGGGTGGAACCATCGCCTCGTTTTTTGATCTTTATGATGTTGTGGTTAAAAAGGCCGAAAATCTTCAACCATTGGAAAAAAAGTTTTTGGAGGAGGCCGCGGAGTTTATTTCGGAATATGGCACGCCTGGTTTTGGAAAAGCGGAATTATTGATCCCATTGGTGCACTTGATCGGCAATGCACAGGGAATCGGCCGACATCTGGCCCAAGGGTCTTATCGATTCTGTGAGCGCTATGGTCATAAAGAACTTTCGATGAGTGTGAAAAAACTGGAGTTGCCGGCCTACGACCCGCGGACGTCATTCAGCCAGGCGTTGTGCTATGAGATGAATAACCGCGGAGGATGCCATTTGGAAGGCGGTTACACGGCTCCGCAGGCCTACTGCGCAGGTTATGCCGAATGGCCGGCCGACAGAATAGAAGGTACACCCCTGATAGCCAAAAACGCCACCCTGAAAAACACGACCCTGGATGTCATCGGTGTATGTGCCTATGGATCATTCTCTTTAAATCTGGACGAATATGCTGCCTTGATAAGCGCAGTTACCGGAATTGAATACAATTCCGGATCTCTTATAAAACTCGCCAGTCGGGTTATCACCCTGGAAAAATTCTTTAACATTTTGTGTGGCTTGACTCAGAACGATGATTGGCTGCCGGATAGGTTTTATGCGGAACCTATCCAGGCCAAGGGCAATACCGCAATGTGCCGGCGGCAAGAATTTCAAAAGATGCACCATGAGTATTATGACTCCCTGGGTTGGGACAGGAACGGCAAACCGACCGGAGAAACATTGAGGGAGTTGGAGTTAATAGAAGTGGTTTCAGGTGTCAGCGCCGCCGTTGGCCAAAAAAAGAGGCCGGTTTAATCAAAAAATTATGCCATTTTGGCGTAGCTTCATATCTACCCTTTTAAATTCAATTCGAAGAGTCCAATGGAATCAAATAAAAAGATAGCTGATAATAAACATCGTATATATGAAAGAATGCAAAAAATCGGAACGGCGATTTCCTTTGTCAATGCCAACAATACCCATAGCGGCAATCTTTCCATGCGTGACCCGCTGGATCCTGATTTATTTTATATTACCGCCAGCGGCTCGCAAGGAGGCCATCTGATCGAACAGGATATCGTACCCATCCATTTTTCGGGAGTAAGTTGGGGGGATGCACGCGGCTCGACCGAATCGACGATTCATAGGGAGATCCTGAAAATTCCAGGCGTAAACTCTGTAATTCACGCCCATTATATGCATAGCACATTTATTTCATTTGATACCAAAGATAAGCAGTTATTCCTCAGATTTTTAGGTACCGACAGCCATGCAAGAGAAGAATTCCTTTTTTATCCGGTTGATCTGATCGGTGCGTATTCCATTGGCGGCGTCAAAGTCGGAAGTTACGAACAGCCTGTCGGATCTTCCGAGATGGAAAAAAGAATTCCTCAATACCTATGCGAAAACATCTTAACGATTGTCAGAGGTCATGGCCCGTTTGCCAGGGGTTCTTCACCCGAAAATGCCTTTCACTACTTGAGTGTTTTAGAAAACAGCTCAATGCTGGCGATATTTCTCCGAAGAAGAGGTATCGACATTGGCCGAATTCAAAAATCTATCGTTGATTCGGGAAGAGATGAGTTTTTTCCGGTTGATCCCGGTATCCCGAAAATAAACGCTTCTGTCAAATGTGAAATCAATGACCCATCCGTACTGGCGGATTTTCGTATTCGGCTGAATTATAATTACCGCCAATCCATCGGCGCTTTTGGAACCGGGTCCATGAGCCATAAGATCTCTTCAAAGGAGATAATCTTTTGTTCAATGTCTGCCGTTCCTGAAAATTTCGAGTTTCCGCTATACCGCACCAGCATCAGTTTTCAAGAGGACGATTCGCTAGATTTAAGGCTACATAAGCTGATATATCAAAACACACACCAGAATTCCTGCATGATTACGTCAAGTCCGTTGGCAACGGCAGAAGGTATGGCGATTTTAGCAGAAGAGTATGGTATGGAAGCCTTGTTAGACAGCAAAACTAAAATTCCTTATCTAGCCGAAGACCATCCCGTGGTAAAGCCCATAGACGGCGAAGCTATTTACTTGAATCCCAGGGTAGGACTGGTTGACATTTGGCAGTTGGCCGATATGACACCGGACAACCCGATTCTCAATATGCTTCGCCGGTATAAAGGCTGCTGTATCGTTGCCGGGTATGCCGTCATCTCGACAGGCGAAGCGACCTTGGAACAAGCCGCACACAATGCGGCTTCTGCCGAAAGAATAGCCAGGTTTCGTTCCGAAGTCTTTATAAATGAAAAACTGTTAGATGGGCCTTCGGTTGAGTTATTCGAGCCGAAATAGTTTTCATCCGGATCAACCCTGCAGAATGTGGCACCAGACTCAGGATCAAACCAAGGAAATCAGCTTTCCCATCTGTGATCAATACACGATTCAAGGGACACAGTAACGCAATCCCTTTACGATTGCCTTAATTCTTACCTTGACACCCCTCATTCAATTTGCGAGAAGTGACGGAACTGACAAAAACATAGACAGATATACCCCAACGTTGCAACATTGGAGTATACAGGAGAGCTGCCCATGGAAAGAGCCAAGATTTGTGTTGTCGGAGCCTGTAATTTAGATTTGATCAGTTATGTCCCCCGGCTGCCCAGCATGGGGGAGACACTTCATGGTAGTCGTTTTCACATGGGATTTGGAGGCAAGGGTGCCAACCAGGCGATAATGGCGGCTAAAATGGGTGGCGCTGTGACCATGGTCAGCAAACTCGGCCAGGATGTATTTGGGGAGAATACGCTAAAAAATTTCAAATCCTGGGGGGTCAACACCCAACACGTTCATTTTACGGATCAGGCTTTTTCAGGAGTCGCTCCAATTGCCGTTGATCCGGAGGGTCACAATTCAATCATCATTGTCACCGGTGCCAATGATCTTTTGACCGGCGCGGAAGTCGAAGCCGCCCGTTCGGCTATCGCGTCTTCATCAATTCTGGTTTGCCAGCTTGAAATCCCTCTGGACATCAGCCTCGCAGCGCTGCGTATCGCGCGCGAAGAAGGGGTGAAAACCATTTTCAATCCGGCGCCGGCGCTCTCAGAAATTCCGGCAGAAATTTACCATTTAAGTGATATCTTCTGTCCCAACGAGACTGAAACCGAACTTCTCACCGGCATGTCGGTCGATTCGGTGGAAGAAGCTGAAAATGCTGCCAAGGTGCTGATTGAACGCGGCGCTGCCGCCGTGATTTTAACGTTGGGTAAACGCGGCAGTTTATTGGTAACAGGCACAATCGCTGAGCACGTACCGGTGGAGCCGGTCAAAGCACTGGATACCACCGGTGCCGGCGATGCATTTGTTGGCAGCCTGGCTTTTTTTCTGGCAGCCGGCAAATCTTTGTCGGATGCCATCGCGCGTGCCAACAGGATTGCTGCCATCAGCGTTCAATCATCAGGCACCCAGACCAGTTTTCCTGAAGCAAAGGATTTACCAACAGAGCTGACTAAATGAAAGGGAAGAAAATGGACCCGGACAGCGTTTTTAAAATGACCGGCGCAGAAATGGCCCAATATATCGACCACACCCTGCTAAAACCGGACGCAAATCGTGCCGCGCTGGATAAACTCTGTGAAGAGGCTATTTTGCATGGATTTAAAGCCGCATGTGTTAATTCCGGCTGGGTTGGCTACGTGGCCGAAAAGCTCAAGGGGTCAAATATTGCGGTGTGTTCCGTGGTCGGCTTCCCGTTGGGCGCAATGTGCTCTCCGGCCAAAGCTTTTGAAGCCCGGCAGGCTGTTGCAGACGGTGCCCAAGAACTGGATATGGTACTCAATATTGGTGCCTTGAAGACCGGTGATCTTAAAGCGGTGGAACAAGACATCCTGGCTGTACGACATGAAGCCAAGAGTTCGATTGCCTTGAAAGTGATCATCGAAACCTGCCTGTTGAGCAATGATGAAAAAGTCAGGGCCTGTGAAATTGCCCAAAATGCAGGGGCCGATTTTGTCAAAACCAGTACCGGTTTCTCCACTGGCGGTGCGACGCCGGAAGACGTAATCCTGATGCGCAAAACAGTCGGCCCGCAGATGGGCGTTAAGGCCAGCGGCGGCATTAAAGATTTTGAGACTGCTGCTGAAATGATTGCTGCCGGTGCCACCCGGATCGGTGCCGGAGCAGGTGTCACGATTGTGAGCGGCGCTCAAAAATTGCCCTAGCCCCAGCGTTGCAACATTGGGGATCACTTAATGTCGAAGCTATCCGGTTTTTCTGTGGCATCTTCCACATAAGGATAATCCAATATGACTGGCCATACCCGCAATTCTCCGCTCACACCGCTGATTGAAGCTCAATCGGAAACCGCCGCAATCATGAAGAATGCTTGTGTAAGGTTTCTGGATTCGCTGACGCCCGAGCTGCGGGAAAAGGTGAATTTCACTTTTGATTCCCTCGAAAGACGGCGCTGGCATTACGTCCCGCGGGAAATGTTTGATCGCAAGGGCGTCAGTTTAAAAGAGATGAATCGCCGCCAAAAAGAGGCCGCATTCAGGTTGCTGGCAAGCGGCCTCAGTCAAGCGGGTTATGAAAAAGTCACGGCAATTATGGACCTGGAAAAGACGCTTGGGAAAATCGAACAATCTTTAAGCGTCTCGCGTCTGGTGCGGGACCCGCAACTTTATTTTTTTTCTGTCTTCGGTGATCCAACCACCGGCAAACCCTGGAGCTGGCGGGCGGAAGGCCATCATCTCTCACTGAATTTTACAATTGCCGGCAGCGATTGGATCGCACCTAATCCCCTGTTCCTGGGTGCAAACCCGGCGGAGGTGCAAAGCGGTTCTCAAAAAGGTCTCCGAATCCTGGCAAAAGAAGAAAATCTGGGTCGTGATCTATTGGCAGCTTTAAACATCGAACAAAAGCGAAATACGATTATCAGCCCGAACGCACCTCCGGATATTCTTACACGCGCATTGCCGAAGGTCCAGCTTGCCGGCCCCGAAGGATTGGCCACCGCATCGATGACGCCGAAACAGCGGGAAATTCTGGCCCGGCTTATTCAGGCCTATATCGATCGATTGCCGCCTAAGCTGGCGGCTATCGAATTGCAAAAGCTGAATGAAGCCGGTTTGGAAACGGTCCACTTTGCCTGGGCCGGTCCGCAGGACCGCGGTCAGCCTCACTATTACCGTCTCCAGGGTCCATTTTTCCTGATTGAATATGACAATACGCAAAATAACGCCAACCATATTCACACCGTCTGGCGTAATCTGAAAGACGATTTCGGGGAAGATCTCCTCCGTTTACATTATCAACACGAACATCGATGAGTATTTGCTTGAGTGTATTGCTGATGGTCTTCAGCAGGTGGTCATTATTGGCGCCGGTTTTGACACCAGGGCCTATCGGTTTGAGGACCTAAGTTTACAATTACTATACCTGCCGCGATAGTTGCGGCACCAAATAGCATAACAATATAATTCATTAGTTAACCCCATTAAAGAAATCAGTCTGGGTACAGATAAAAAATTGGACTTTCAGCATCTTCTAGCT
>JBAVYC010000154.1:0-10031 GCA_049698595.1 Desulfobacterales bacterium
CTATTGATGCATTAAAATTGTTGCGCAATCTGCTGATCATCGATTTGACAACTTTGCGTTTGCCCTTCAAAGAGCGACAATCTTGCAGCCTCAGGGTGATAAGTCCGGTTCCGACAACCATGGTAGATATTGGTTATTGCCCCAATTGAGTAAACTCAATCGCGGCGGTATTTGGTATTAGGTAACTGGTACTGGCGCAGGAGAATCTTTTCCTATTCATATATTTCACTAGACAAAGATATATAAAATTTACGCTGATTTCCGGTAAACACTAATACCGAATACCCAATACCCATTGCTGTTTATTCTATCGCCGGCCTGATTTCTTCCAGGTAATAACATTCCAGCACATCACCTGTTTTGATATCATTGAAACGTTCAATCCCGATGCCGCATTCATAACCGGCCTGTACTTCTTTAACGTCGTCTTTAAAGCGTCGCAAGGACGAATTTTTGCCTTCATATAATACAACGCCATCTCTGACCACACGGATATTCTGTCCCCGTTCAATTTTTCCATCGGTCACATGACAACCGGCAATGGCACCCACTTTGGGGATCTGAAATACCTCGCGAACATCCGCTGAGCCCAGAATGTGCTCTTTATAGGTGGATTCCATCAGTCCTACCATGGCACCCTTGACATCCTTGATGACGTCATAAATGACACTGTAAAAGCGCATATCCACATTTTCTTCGGCAGCGATAGCCTGAACTTTAGGCGTCGGCCGCACGTTGAAACCGAAGATGATTGCATTGGACACCGACGCCAGGGGAATGTCCGATTCGGTAACGGTGCCGGTGGCGGAATGCACGACATTTACTTTTACTTCCTCATTGGAGAGCTTTGTTAAAGCCTCGGTCAGAGCCTCAATCGAGCCGTGAACATCCGCTTTTATAATAAGGTTTAAGTCCTTGACCTCGCCCTGCTGCATTTGTTCAAATAGATTTTCCAGGCTAACTCTGTTGGATTGGGCCAGTTCTCTGGATCGCTGCCGTTGAATACGATGCAGACTGACCTGCCTGGCGCTTCTCTCATCGTCGAGAGCAATCATCTCATCACCGGCCACGGGCACCCCGGACAAGCCCAAGATTTCAACCGGTATGGAAGGGCCGGCGGATTCCACCTGAATTCCTTTGTCGTCCAGCAGGGCGCGAATTTTTCCGAAGTGAATACCGCATACCACCGGATCTCCGCTTCGCAGCGTTCCGTCCTGCACGAGAACGGTGGCGACCGGTCCCCGGCCGGTATCTATTTTGGCTTCAACCACGTGACCGAACGCCAGTTTGTCCGGATTGGCCTTTAGTTCCAAAACTTCCGATTGCAGTGAAATCATTTCCAGCAGTTCGTCAATGCCCTGTTCCTGCTTTGCGGAAACCTGGATAAAAATCGTATCACCGCCCCAATCTTCAGGGGTCAACCCATTTTCGGCCAGCTCGCGTTTGACTCGTTCGGGATCGGCATTGGCCTTATCGATCTTGTTGATCGCAACTATAATCGGAACATCTGCCGCTTTGGCATGATTGATGGCTTCAATCGTCTGGGGCATGACACCGTCATCGGCGGCGACAACCAAAATGACAATATCGGTGACTTTGGCACCCCGGGCCCGCATGGCGGTAAACGCCTCATGACCGGGGGTGTCAAGAAACGCTATTTGACCATTGCCGGTGTCGACAAGATAGGCGCCGATGTGCTGTGTAATGCCGCCGGCTTCGGTCTCGGTTACGTGGGTTTTTCGGATAACATCGAGCAGGGAGGTTTTGCCGTGATCCACGTGGCCCATGATGGTAACCACCGGCGGGCGTTCCTGCATTTTTTCCGGGCTGTCGTTTTGCTGTTTTAATATTTCTTCTTCTTCAAAGGCCGCGCGTTCCACTTCATAATCAAATTCGCCTGCGACCAGAACCGCGGTATCATAATCGATGCTCTGATTGACGGTGGCCATAACGCCCATACCCATGAGGGTTTTTATCATTTCACCGGATTTAATACCCATTCTTTTAGCCAGCTCGGAGAGAACGATGGCATCATCGATTTTGATGCGGCGCTTGATGGCTTTGGCTGTTGTAATTTGAGTTTTTTGTCCCGTGACAGCCGCTTTGCCTTTGGCACCCTTACGGGGTTTACGGGTTCGATAGCCGCTACCGTATAGGGCTGCTCCCTCAATTACCGATTTTTTACGAAATGAAATTTTCTTTTTTAAGAATTTTTTGTCTCCGGCAACCTCATCGCCGGGCCGCTGCTTTGATTTCTTTTTCTTGGTTTCTTTGGCTGGTAATTCTTTGGGTGGCACACCCGGTTTTGCTCCCGGTGGACGCGGCGGTATCCGCTCAACTTTGCCCCTGGGTTTTGCAGGTCTGGCGACTATTTTCTCCGGTGGTTTTTCAACCGGCTTTACAGGCAACTGGATAATCTTGGCGGCGGATTCTTTCTTAACTTTTTTAGGTTTCTTCTCTTTAAGGGTGACGGGTGTTTCCACCTGGATTGCCGGCGCTTCCTCAATTGCCGGCGTCTCCTGAACCGGTTGCACATCAACCTCCGCCAGTTCTTCGGCAGCTTTCTCATCGACCTCTTGCAGCTCCTCAGAAATTTTTTCAGCAGCGGTCTGCGGCGCTTCAACGGCTTCAGCCGGCGCTTGCTCAACAGGGGCTTCCTGGGGCTCGACAACTTCTTCAGCGGTCTCCTGTTCGGCGGCTATTTCGATTGTGTCCGGTATCGGTTCGGCCACGACTTCAACCGGCATTTTTTTTCTGCGTCTGCGAATGACGGTCGGTTTTACGCGCGTCTCCTCGATGGATTCCTCTTTTTTTCCGAAAATCACGGTTCTCACTTTGGCAACGGCGTCATCATCCAGAGAACTCATATGACTCTTGACAGAGATATCAAGTTCATTCAGCTTGCTCAGCAGAATTTGGTTTGTCAGATTAAGGTCTCTGGCGAGTTCATAAACTCTGGTCTTGGCCATTACTTCCCCCTAAGGTCCCTTTATTTGCCCTATCAATCTATTTCTTTATCCGATTCAGCCTCATCCGATGGTTGTGCGGATTGCGGTGAGTCTTCTATTCCGGCGGTCTTCGCTTCAGAGGTTTGCGGGGCGGTTTCTTCCTCGCCGGGTTCATTGTTTGCCGCAGTTTCGGGATGCGTTTCAGAGTTCGTTTCCGTTTCGGATTGTGCAATTGCATTGCGTGCCGCTTCCAGAAGCTTTTCGGCCTTTTCTTCCCCGATTCCTCTAATTTGAATCAAATCTTCGATGGTTGCCCGGCTGATTTCTTCAGCCGAATAAAAACCACTCTCATATAATGCATCGGCCAGACCAATTCCGACGCCAGTCAACGCAACAAGAGAGTCGTAGCCGATTTGCATGGCCTGACTATAGCGGGTTTCATTTTTAACATCCAGGTGCCAGCCGGAAAGCTTGGATGCCAGCCTTACGTTCTGTCCCTTTTTGCCGATGGCAATGGATAAATATTCGTCAGGGACAATGACTTCCATCGAACGGTTGTCTTCATCAATAATGACCCTGGAAATTTCCGCGGGAGCCAGTGCGTTGCACACGAATTTAGCCGGGTCCAGATGCCACGGTATAATATCGATTTTTTCACCCCGAAGTTCCTGAACCACATTTTGCACCCGGCTGCCTTTCATGCCCACGCAGGCCCCGACAGGATCTATGTCAGAATTATTTGAGGCCACGGCAATTTTTGCACGCACACCGGGTTCGCGCGAAGCGCCCATAATGGTGACGATGCCTTCGCTGATTTCCGGTACCTCTGTTCGGAAAAGGTCAATTAAAAAGTTTGGATGTGTTCTGGAAAGAACGATTTGCGGGCCGCGTGACTCATGCAGCACATCCAGGATATAGGCGCGAATGCGATCTCCACGGCGATAAGACTCCCGTGGCACCTGTTCGCGGGAGGGCACGATTCCTTCGGTGTGACCCAGGTTGACAATGATATCGCTCCGATCGATCCGCTGCACGATGCCGTTTAAAATCTCTCCCTTACGGTCGATGAAGTTGGCATAGACCGCATCTTTTTCGGCATCCTTCATTTTTTGGATGATGACCTGTTTGGCCGACTGCGCGGCGATACGGCCGAAGGTGGTGGCATCCATTTTGGTGCCGAGACTGTCGCCGACCTCGCATTCGGGATCCAGCTTGCGCCCTTCCTCAAGGCTGATCTGGACAGCAGGCTCGTCGACCTCTTCCGCGACCTCCATAAACTGGAAGACCTCAATCTCTCCGCTCTCGTCATTATATTGAACTTCGATATCCAGCTTGTTGCCGAACTTTTTTCTGGCGGCAGATCGCAAAGCTTCTTCCAGAGCCCTGATAAGTACTTCGCGGTCAATACCTCTATCCCGGCTAACCTGTTCAACGACACGCTTTATGTCTGAGACAAACATCAGATCGCTCCATTAAAATTTGGTTTATCATTTCTCAAATCAATCATGTTCTTGCCCGCCGCGGCGGGATTGATTTTCCGACCCTTTCAATCTGCGAGCCGGGCCTTCAGAATATCCTGATTCGGGATGGCGAAGATTTGCTCACCGAGTTGCAGGTTAACTCGCCCGTCGGAAATTCCCAAAAGGATGCCTTTAAAATTTTTTTGCCCGTCAATCGATCGATTCGTTTTGATTTTTACCTGGTTTCCTTTAAATTTTTCAAAATCCTCGTTTGAAACCAAAGGACGCGAAGACCCCGGCGAGGTGACTTCGAGATTGAACGGCCCGATATCATCCAGATTGACATCTATAATATCCGTCATCTGGCGGCTGATAACGACACAATCATTCAGATTGACGCCATCGGGCTTATCTATATACAGGCGCAGAATCCTGCCTCCGGACTCCCGCTGAAACTCAACATGAATCAACTCCATACCCTCGGACGCGCATACCGGTTTGGCCAGTGCGCCGACCTGGTCGACAATTTTTTGCTCGTTGACCTTTGGATAATGACGGTTTCCCAGCCTGGAGCTTTTTTTTATATGATGTTTCTTTGTTTTCACCGTACAGCAATTGTTCTCTTAAAAACGCAAAAACGGGCTATCGCCCGTTTCCTCATGTTTCAGGTAGACCTTGTTGATGCACAGCGAGATAATTTATCAGTTCATACCAATAACCGTAAGGAAAAAGTTAAGTTCATCCCACAATACAACCATATTACCACCGCTGCCCATACCAAAGGATCAGGCGAAATCTTTCTGGAGCGGGCAACGAGATTTGAACTCGCGACACCAAGCTTGGGAAGCTTGTACTCTACCAACTGAGCTATGCCCGCCCATTTACCGCTTAAATTAGAATAATTAAAACAGATTTGCACGGTTGTCAATCATTTTCATCAAACTAATTATCGTCGAGTAAATTCCTGATGCTTGTCAGCTCCGTTTTCAGATCCTCTAAGAATCGCCTGGTGGCGGGGGACTCAGCGGCGGCTTTGGCGTTTATATATTTACGGGCACCGTCAATGGTGAATTTTTTTTCATGCAGTAGATGTTTGATCTCGAGGATTATCTCAATATCTTTTTTGGTGTACGACCGCTGTCCCGTCTCCGTGCGCCGTGGCTTTATCCTTTTAAATTCCGTTTCCCAGAACCGTAACACGTGGCTTGGTAATCCGGCGATTTTGCTGACCTCACCGATTTTAAAATAAAACTTGTCAGGTATTTTTATCTGATCAGGATTATGATCTTGCATTGTCGACCCATGGACCTGCGCTGAGCGGGTTAGGGCAAAGTGGCATCGAATACTTTCAAAAGTTCGTCTGTAATAGCCCTGTGCAGGTCATTGACATCATCGTCTTCTAACGTTTTGGTGGATGACCGGTAGGTAACACGAAACGAAACACTTTTTTTCCCGGCCGCTATGGGATCGCCTTCAAAGACATCAAATAAATGCAATCGATCCACCAGGTCTTCACCGATATTATCAACCGCTTCCAGTATCGTTTGGGTTTCAATTCCGCGGTCAACAATGGTGGTGATGTCCCTGTAAATAGCGGGGAACCTGGGGATCGGTCTGGAGCCCGTGATCGGCGGAATCAACGAAATAATTTTATCCAGTTCAAGTTCGAAAATAAAGGCGGTTTGCTTTAAATCGAAGTTACTCCGCACCCGGGGATGGATTTCGCCCACCAGACCTACCTGTAAATTTTCGGCCAAAATTCGAGCCGAGTACCCGGGCCTGGTATAGTCGCAGGATTCAGCGGGCATTTTAGTAAACCGGACCTTATCTATCTTAAGCTCCCGAATCAGTCCTTCGACGCAGCCCTTGATGTCATAAAAATCGCAAGGCGTTTCCCGTTGGTGCCATGAGGCGTCATTTCTTGCTCCCGACCACAGCGCCGTCAACATTTCGGGCTCTCGGGGGAGATTTTGGTGATCCGATTTAATGAAGATTTTGCCGATTTCAAAAATCTTCAGGTTCTTGAGCTGCTGTGCGATATTATAGCCCAGGGACCCAAGCATACCCGGAATAAGGGACGTGCGCATGACTGCCTGGTCTTCCGTCAAGGGATTTAAAATATGAAGCAGTCTCTGACGGGGGTCTTCCTTTTTCAGCCTGAGGCGCTCACGAGACAATTCGGAATCAAAACTGTAAGTGATGGTTTCAGTAAAACCGAAACCGTTCATCAAACGCTTAAGCCGGTTTCTAAATTCCAATCTGCGGGCCGGGGTTCGGGCTTCGGCAGGTATCTGGGGAAAACTAGTCGGTATATTATTGTAGCCCGAGAGCCGTGCCACTTCCTCCATCAGGTCTTCCGGTCTTGCAATATCCACCCTGAACGTCGGGGCAGTGACAATCAGTCGGCTGTCACCATCTTGGGATGAGACCTTGTCCACCTTAAACTCGATGGATTCAAGAAGGTCTTTAATCCGTTTGGCATCCGGTTCGATACCCAGCAGTCGGTGAGTCCGTTTTACACTCAAATCAACGCTTTTTACAGTCTGGGGTTTTGGGTATTCATCGATTAATCCGTCTACAAGGTTGCCCTCCCCGAGTTCAACCATGAGTTTTGCGGCCCGGTTGACGGCTCGGACAGTGCCTTCCGGATCCACCCCGCGTTCAAAGCGATGGGAAGCATCGGTGCCTAAACCCAATTTTTTTGAAGTTTTTCGTATACTTACCGGATTGAAATAGGCCCCTTCAATGAGCACCCGGGTGGTGGTATCTTCAATTTCCGAGTTGAGTCCCCCCATGACGCCGCCCACCCCAACGGCTTTGGCACCGTCACAAATCATCAACATCTCCGCGCCCAGCGTCCGCTCTTTCTCGTCCAGAGTGATAAATTTTTCACCTTCGGCGGCGGTACGGACAATGATTCGATTTCCTGCCAGAAAATCAAAATCGAAGCCATGCAACGGCTGACCGTTTTCCATCATGACAAAATTGGTGATATCGACGATATTGTTGATCGGCCGCAGTCCAATAGACGACAGTCTATCCTGGAGCCAGAACGGCGACGGTTTCACCTTCACATTTTCCACCAGTCTGGCGGAGTAGCGTGGACAGTGGTCGGGCGCCTCAATTTTTACCGACGAGATTTTATGGATGGTATCGCCTTTATCTTCAACTGTGTAATCAGGATAATTTAAGGGCGTATTTTGTATCGCTGCCACTTCCCGGGCAATCCCGATCACGCTGAGACAATCCGGTCGATTGGGGGTCAGATCTAATTCAAAAACCGCATCTGAAAGGCCTAGGGCTAGCGCAAGTTCGTCCCCGGCATGCAATCCTGAATCAAGGGCCATGATGCCGCTTTTGTCAATACCAAGCCCCAGTTCAGCTTCACTGCACAACATACCTTCGGAGCGTTCACCCCGGATGACGCTTTTCCCCAGTTGAGAACCGTCCGGAAAAATGGTTCCGGGCTTTGCCAGAGGCGCCAGCATGCCCTCTTGGACATTGGGTGCCCCACAGACAACCGACCAATCGCGGTCTTTCGTATTAACCCGACAGATTGTCAGTTTGTCGGCATTGGGATGAGGTTTTACCTCAAATATACGCCCGACCACGACACTGTCCAAATACGCGTAGCGATCTGAAACCGATTCCACTTCCAGTCCGGCCATGGTCAGAGCCTCGGCAAGCTGTTCGGCATCCATATTGATGGCAATATAATCTTTAAGCCAGCTTAGGCTAACTTTCATCTGTCAATTACACTCTTAGTTCGCTTTGCTCACAATTGGAATGATGGAATACTGGAATATTCCACCATTCCAAGGTTCCATTATTCCACCTACAAATTTTGTAGCAAGCTGTTATAGAAATAACATATTTTCAATTAGGTGTAGAATTTCCGAGACCACAAATTAAAACTGTGATAGAAATCTCATGTCATTTTCAAAAAACTTGCGGATGTCGTCGATGCCGTATTTTAGCATGGCGATTCTCTCGACCCCCATCCCAAATGCAAATCCGGTATAGCGGTCGGCATCATACCCCACGTTTTCATACAATGCCGGGTGAACCATCCCGGAACCGAGAATTTCGATCCAACCGGTATGAGAGCAGACCCGGCATCCCTGACCCCGGCAAATGACACACAGGATATCCACCTCAGCGCTGGGTTCCGTAAACGGGAAAAAACTGGGGCGAAACCTGAGTCTCGTTTGCTCATCAAATATCTCGTGAATGAAGGTGGTAAGGATCCCTTTAAGATCACCGAATGAAATATCGTCATCCACCAGCAGACCCTCCACCTGGTGGAACATGGGGGTATGGGTCAAATCGGAGTCGCACCGGTAGACTTTGCCGGGCATGATGATTCTTACCGGCGGCGATTGTTTTTCCATGGTTCTGATTTGAAGGGGCGAGGTATGGGTTCTTAAAACAATATCTTCGCTAATGAAAAAGGTATCCTGCATATCCCTGGCGGGATGATCCTTGGGGAAGTTCAACGCCTCAAAATTATAATAGTCCGATTCTATTTCAGGACCTTCGGCAATATCAAACCCGATCTTGGAAAAAATATCGCAAATCTGCTGATTGATTTGGGTAATCGGATGCAAAGCCCCACATGCAACCGCTCTGCCAGGCAAAGAGACATCGATTTCGGCATCTTTGGCCTCATTTTGCGGTTCAAACTTTGCAGTTGCCTCCTTGAAGGTTTTTTCCAGCAAGATTTTGATTTCGTTTGCTTTTTTTCCGGCCACCGGTCTTTGCTCCACCGGCAACTTGGAAATATTCCGCAGGAACTGGGTCAAAGCACCCTTGCGACCCAGATAGCGCACGGAGATATTCTGGAGGTCATGGCTGCTTGCAACCGCTTCCAATTCTTTGAGCGCTTGCTGATGGATGTGATCTAAGTTGTTTGCCACTTCGCTATACCCTAAAGCTGCTGGGACGCCAAGTTTGTGATTTGCTTAAAACCGGTAGGATCGGAAATTGCCAGTTCGGCGAGAACTTTGCGATCCAGATTAACCCGGGCCAGCTTTAGGCCGTGAATGAATTTGCTGTAGGACAAATTATTCAGCCTGGCAGCGGCATTGATTCTGGCAATCCAGAGTTGTCTGAAATCCCGCTTGCGCGTGCGGCGATCACGATATGAATACATTAGGGCTTTGTCGACGGCATCGGCCGCGGTGCGAAATAATTTGCTGCGGCCGCCGCGAAAACCCTTGGCCAGTTTCAGCACCTTCTTGCGACGTCTTCTGGCTTTAAATCCGCGTTTTACTCTCATTTTGTTTACCTCGTTATCTTTGTCGTTAAGTTCGTTTGATTTTAGTTTAATTATCCGTTGGGTAACAGCAATCTTATTTCTCTGCGGTCGGATTTGGCAATTAGGTGCGCCTGCCTCAGTGATCTTTTGCGCTTGGTGGTTTTTTTTGTCAGGATATGGCTGGCACATGATTTCCGATAAACAATTTTTCCGGTGCCGGTTTTTTTAAAACGTTTGGCGGCCGCACGATTGGTCTTAATTTTAGGCATGAATTATTCTCCTTAATAATATATTTTTGTTCTATCGGTGACTTCGTGTTTATATCCAAAAAATCGGGTCGGGCTAATCAAACAAATAATTAAAAGT
>JBAVYC010000155.1:0-13488 GCA_049698595.1 Desulfobacterales bacterium
ATTTAAGATCCGCCCCTCTCCAAGGTGTAGACTCTACCCTCTGGGGCGCAGTCTCCTATGGGACGGAGTCGAGCCGGAAGTCAGCGGATCAATCAAAAAAAAGATAATAAATGCCAGAGCGAAGCGACATCCACAAACATTCAATAGTCAATTTTCAAAATTCAATTCCGGCACGTCCGTCCAATCTAAGCGACAACCACCAACCTGGCTGGAAAATCACCACCGATCGTAGGATCGGAAAAGGAAAAACCCGGATACCATTTCAAAAACGGCCCGGCGTTATTTATATTAAAGAAAGGTATTTTAACATGCTGAAAAAAGATCTGATACTGCGTAATCCTTTGCGAGTAATGGGATATGAAAACGACGACATTCTAAACGCCGGCGAATTTGGCGCCGTGCTGGCCCGGGCCGGGGTGGGAAAAACGGCCTTTTTGGTTCAATTGTCGTTAAACGCCCTGCTCAGGGGCAAAAACGTGCTCCACATCAGCCTCGATGATCCGGTCAACAAAGTCAGCCTATGGTATCAGGAAGTTTTCAACCTGATAGCAGAACAATATCAAGTCGATCAGATCAACCAGGTTTGGGAATCCTTGTTGCCCCACCGTTTTATAATGACTTTCAGGGTGGAAGGTTTCAGTGTTCCCAAACTTGAAGAAAGGTTGTCGGATTTAATGACGCAAAATATATTTTCACCTCAAATGATGATTGTCGATGGCCTGCCTTTTGATGAATCCGCTCACCGGTCCTTGACGGAATTTAAGGATTTGATCAGAAATCACCAGATGCCTGCCTGGTTTACCATACGGACCCATAGACATGATGATCCGGGACCTGATGGACTACCCATGCAGCTTGCTCAACTTTCCGACCTGTTTAAGATTGCCATCCAGCTCCTGCCGGAGGGAAAAGAAATTCACGTCAAGGCCGTCAAAGGCGCAGAGTCATTCTCGGAGCATCTTGATTTGCGTTTGGATCCATCCACAATGCTGATAAAAAAGAAGTTGTAGCTAAGGACTGTCCAAACATATTTGAAATTCCTTTCAACTTTGAATCAACGTTGTTTGACACGTTTAGTCAAATAATCGGCCTGCCAGGCACTAAATAAAAAGAGGCTTGCATTTTTTTGCAAGCCTCTTTTTGTTTAAACCTAATTGGAGGCGGCATCCGGATTTGAACCGGAGAATAGCGATTTTGCAGACCGCTGCCTTACCACTTGGCTATGCCGCCTAAAAAAAATGGAGCGGGAAACGGGATTTGAACCCGCGACTTCGACCTTGGCAAGGTCGCACTCTACCACTGAGTTATTCCCGCTCAAATGAATTTCATTATTTAACTACTTAATATCTTTTTGTCAACTAAAAAGCTTAATTCTGGAGCAGTCTGCGGAACTTAAAAAAATAATCGGCGCCGGACCAAACAGTGAATCCAAGAGCACCCCATAAAAAGAAGGCGCCAATGGCTTGGGGATTAAGCCCGAAGAAAGGATAATGAATCATTAATGGTATGATCGCCGCAATTTGAAATCCGGTTTTGTATTTTCCGAGATTTGATGCCGATACGTCCTCACCCCTTTCAGCGATAATATTGCGCAGTCCCGTCACGGCAATTTCACGGCCGATAATAATACAGACGATCCACGCCGGTACCCAACCCAGAGCGGTCAGCATAATGAATGCGGAGGATACCAAAAGTTTATCGGCCACCGGGTCCATTATTTTTCCAAGAGTGGACACCAATCCGCGTGTTCTGGCAATATACCCGTCCAGGTAGTCTGTAATCGCCGCAACGCTGAATAAAATCGCTGCCATAAAGGTGCAAACCCGGTTGGGAAACAACATCAGAATCACAATTATCGGCACAGCGATGACGCGAAACATCGTCAAAGTATTGGGATGACTAAAAATTTACTTCCACCGGTCCTCCCGAAAGCAGCAATTTTGTTTGTTGCTCCAATGTTTTTTATGTTTAGTGGTTAGCCGGCAAGCAATTCACGGTATCGGGCCAAAGGGTAGCGTTAAGCTGCCGGTCATGAAGCAGTCTAAAATTAGGCTGAAAGATTATTCTTTTTTATCTGATCGGGCGGCGAGGTAGTTATCTTTGCATTGGTCACTGCAAAAATAAAGATCTTTACCGCTAAAATTCAAATGTACGCCATTCCTTTTAGGAAAATAAACCTCACAAAAAGGGTCCTTTATCATGACATCAGTAATTTCTGTGGTGTTCTTGCCAGAAACTGATCTCGAGGAAGATGCGGCTGGAAATATCCAGGATTTTAAAGAGCGATAAAGCACGTATCCGATGATAAATAAAATGATAAATCTGATCATTTATACTCAGTTATCCTTTGCCCGTTTACATCAAGGCCTTCCAATAAGGATTGCATGGTCCGGCGAAAAACGGGATGAATGATATAGGGATCTATATCACAAATAGGCTTTAATACAAAGTGTCTTTTGTGCATTCTGGGATGGGGAATCACCAATTTGAGTGTATCCACCACCTTTGAATCATACAATATGATATCGAGATCGAGCACTCTCGGCCCAAACCGAACAGCATCTCGGGTGCGGCCGGCATCTTGCTCGATTGATTTTAGCGTGTCCAGTAAAGAGAACGGGTCAAGGGTGGTTTCAATTTTTACGGCATAGTTCACAAACCAATCCTGATCCTTATAATCAACCGGCTCGGTTTGGTAGACAGGTGATTGATCGATCAAACGGCAAGTTCCGCAACACGTCAGGGCGGTAATAGCTCTGCGGCAGTTATCCAGCTTGCGACCCAAATTGGAGCCAACGCTGATATATGCAGTATGGTAAGCGTTCACAGCTAGCTTTTCCAGGCATCTTCCCCTAGTTTGGCGGAATAAATAATGCGCGCGTCACCCTCAAGAAATATATCCGAAAAAATGCTGCCGCCTTTCTTAAAATAAATGGTCAAAGATTCTCCGCTGCGTGTCACCAGGTTGATGGGAGATTGCCATTTCGCTTTACAGGAAGTGATAAGTGCCGCGGCGATGGAACCGGTTCCGCAGGCAAGGGTTTCATTTTCAACCCCGCGTTCATAGGTTCGAATAGCCAGATGTCCCTGCTTCTGTTGACAGATAAAGTTGACATTTGCGCCGGCCGGTGCGAACGCCTCATGAAACCGTATTTCTCTGCCAAGCTCGAAAACATTGATGTCTTCAACAGTCTCGTTCATTACAACCACGTGGGGCACACCGGTATTGACACTGCACACCGTCACAGGGCCGTTTTTTAAATCGATGCTGTAATCCAGGCGAAGTTCGACGGGGTCCGGCATTTTAACCTTCACGCGGTCATCTTTTACCTGTCCGCTGACAACACCGGCTTCAGTTTCGAAAGACAAGTTTTCCCCGGCAATTCCCTTGACATAGGCAAATCGGGCGACACAACGTGCACCGTTTCCACACATTTCGGCTTTACTACCGTCCGAATTGAAAAAGCGCCACTTAAAATCGGCCTTATCCGAAGGTTCAATCAGAATGAAACCGTCGGCACCCACCGATATTTTACGGCGGCAAATCCGCTGGATAAAGCCGGGCAAATCATTATCTTTGACAGCCTTTTCCCGATTGTCGACAATGATAAAATCATTGCCACTGCCACTCATCTTAAAAAAAGTAATCGGTTCCATCTTTTAGGTCCCTAGCGCGCTTTTTCTGACAGCATGTTGTCAGAAATGTAAGGTTTCATCAAATCACGAAAAATAATGGTTGAATATTGAATAGTCAATTCTCCGCTGGCAAATCATACCTCAAAAAAGGGCGGCAGCGACTCTCCTCTGACTAAATCTGCATAATTTTCACGGGTTTTTATGACATGGAACCGGTCGCCTTTTACCATGACTTCGGCCACCCGGGGCCGTGAACAGTAGTTGGACGACATGACGAAACCGTAGGCGCCTGCACTCATGACCGCCAGCAAATCACCACTTTCCACATCACTGATGCTGCGATCGACAGCCAAAAAGTCGCTGCTTTCACAAATTGGTCCGACAACATCGGCGACAATCAGGTTTTCTTTCAGATTTACGACCGGTTCAATGGCATGAAAAGCATTGTAGAGCGTCGGCCGCAGCAAATCGTTCATACCGGCATCGACAATCACAAAATTTTTCACTTCACCTGCTTTGCGGTAAAGCACTTTGGTAACTAGAATTCCGGCATTCCCGACCAATACCCGGCCTGGCTCTAAAATCAGCTGTAGATCCAGACCCTTAAGCTGTTGGGTAATTGTGGCGGCGTACTCATTGAGCGGTGGTGGCATTTCATCGGCATAGGTTATGCCAAGTCCGCCGCCCATGTCCAGGTACTTGATCTCGGTGCCCATCTGTTTCAAGTCGTTTACCAACGTTTTAAGACTTGTTAAAGCCGCCTCAAACGGCTTGGTTTCAGTAATTTGAGAGCCGATGTGACAATCAATTCCGACGACATCCACATGATCGAGACTGCCGGCCATCCGGTAAGTTTCAATGGCCGCTTCAGTATTGATGCCGAATTTATTTTTTTTCAGACCGGTTGAAATATACGGATGGGTTTTCGGATCAACATCGGGATTGACGCGAATGGCCACCGGCGCCCGTTTTTTTAACTCTGCGGCCCTGCGATTGATCAATTCCAGCTCGACGTTAGATTCGACATTGAACATCAGGATACCGGTTTCAAGGGCATAATCGATTTCATCGACACGCTTTCCCACACCGGAATAAACGATGCGGTCCGGAGCAAAACCGGCCTTGAGTCCCCGGAACAGCTCGCCGCCGGACACAATATCAAGTCCGCAGCCCATGTCGGCAAATATCTTTAACACCGCCAGGTTCGTATTTGCTTTGGCCGAAAAACAGATCAGTTTGGGTACGCCTTCAAAAGCTGTGTCAAATACTTGAAAATGGCGCTTTAAGGTTGCATAGCTGTACAAATAAAAAGGGGTACCAATCTTTGCGGAAATTTCCTGAATCGAAACATCTTCACAGTACAATGCATGGTCACGATATTTGAAATGATGCATATTTCACCTGTAACAGTCTTGGAGTCTCACTTTAATACGAAAAATCAATCACATTGGAGTCTCTGCCGACAACGCCATCGTCATCGTAGGCTTTGACCTTATAAATGTATCGATAACCGGGTTCAATGGTTTGGGCAAATACCACCGACGGCTCAGGCTTTCCAGAAACCCCGCCACGGACCGGAACATCTTCGATTTTCAGAAAATAAATCGGGCAATTTGGACAATCGTCCTCGGCCGAAGATTGCTTGGACCGGTAAATCAAAAACCCGGTTGCCGGGGATTTCGCTTTATCACTTGTTTTGGGAATTGTCCAACTCAGCTTGATTGTGTTCGCACTGATGCTGTAACCCAGGTCTGTGACCTTCGGCGGTCTGTTCCCGCTGGGCGGCTTCGGCGAGGCTTTTTTGCCACACCCGGATAATATGAATGTCGATGTCATCCAGGTTGCCGGAACCAAGGTGAGCATGGTCAGAATGCATATGTTCACAATGGCTTTTCTCATAAAACCGCCGCCCCTGAGATTTATTATTCGACAAAAAAATCTGCTTCTTTGCACCAGGTCAAATACCTTGTGCTCTGCCGACAACCCTATTACCGCGTGAATGCAATAAGCGGAGACTCTCCGAGATTCATAAGCCGGGCCCTTTGCCCGCGAGTTTAATCATTTACTGCCGGGTAGATGATCCTTTTTTTGATTCAACCATTTTTCAGCTACTTCAATGGCACCGGCGACCATCTTACCGCTGGTGCCGCCAAAAGAGGTGCGCTGTTCGATCATTTGCCGCGGCGTCAGACGGGAAAATATATCCTTCTGGATGAGCGCAGAAAAAGATTGCAACTGTTCCAGTGTGAGTTCATGGAGCTCTTTTTTCCTCTCCAAGGCGAAACTGACCGCCTTTCCCGCTAGGCGGTGGGCTTCTCGAAACGGTATACCCCGGGTGGTAAGATAATCTGCCAAATCGGTTGCATTCAAAAAACCGCTGGCTGCCGCGCGCTGCATGTTCTTTTTTTTAAACTTAATCTCCGGCAACATATCCGTATAAATTTCGACACAAGCCGCTAACGTATCCACCGCAGAAAATAAAGGTGCTTTGTCTTCCTGCATGTCACGATTATACGCCAATGGCAGCGACTTCATCATGATCAGCAAGGCTGTCAGGCTGCCGATGACAGCGCCGGTTTTGCCCCTCACTAGCTCCGGCACATCCGGGTTTTTCTTCTGGGGCATAATACTGCTGCCGGTTGCAAAAGAATCCGGCAGTTCAATAAAGTTAAATTCAAAGGTGGACCACAAAATCAGCTCTTCCGACAGACGGCTGAAATGAACCATACAGATCGACGCTGTCGATAAAAATTCAATGATAAAATCCCTGTCTGAAACGGCATCGATGCTGTTGGCGGAAATTGCATCAAATCCCAGCAGTTCAGCCGTAAATTTTCGATCGATGGGATAGGTCGTGCCCGCAAGCGCTGCACATCCCAGCGGCATGACGTTTATTCGTCGCAGACAATTCTCCAGTCGCCCTAAATCTCTTGAAAACATTTCAAAGTAGGCCATTAGATGGTGGGACAGAAGAATCGGCTGGGCCCTTTGCATATGGGTGTATCCCGGCAAAATCGTATCGAGGTGTTTGCTGGCCAACCCCACGATCACCTTTTGCAGCTTATAAAGCAGGTTGATGATACGGCCGGTCTCATCTCGCAGATACATTCTTATATCAAGCGCAACCTGGTCGTTGCGGCTTCTGGCGGTATGAAGCTTCTGTGCCACCGGACCCACTATCTCAACCAGCCGGGATTCGATGTGCATATGGATGTCTTCAAGGCTGTCATCAAATTGAAACCGACCCGTCTCAATCTCCTGTTTGATTTTTTCAAGACCACGGATCAATTCCGAGGCTTCATCATCGCCTATAATTGATGTTTTTGCCAGCATTTTGCAATGCGCGATGCTGCCCTGGATATCATAGGCATAAAGCCGCCGGTCCACCTGGATCGAAGAGGTAAATGCTTCAACGATTCGCGCCGTTTTTGTTGAAAATCTGCCCTGCCAGAGTTTTTCGGACATTATTTAACCGGAGTTCTTAAAGTGTTAATAGTTTCAATCTTCAATATTCAATTCCGGGATGGACTTAGCGGACAAATCTGCCAGGAGTTCAGCCAGACAATTGACCAAAGCGTCGATTTCTTCTTTCTTTATAATCAGCGGGGGGATAAACCGCAAAATATTCTCCTGGATGCAGTTAATCAAAAATCCCCGTTGCATGCACTGGCTGACCAGGGCCTCACCGTTGAAATCAAGTTTCATACCGAGCAAGAGACCAAGACCGCGGACATCGATAATGGCGGAATGCCGTTCTTTTAATTCCAAAAGCTTTTCTTTGAAATATTCACCGGTTTTCCGCCCCTGATCAATGATGTTTTCTGCGACTAACGTCTTGCAAACCTCAAGGGCTGCAGCGGTGACAATCGGTGTGCCGCCAAACGTTGACCCGTGGGCACCGGGCCCAAACGCCGAGGCGACCTGTTCTGTGGCCAGCATGGCACCGATGGGCAGTCCGTTTGCCAGTGCTTTGGCCAGTGTCATGATATCAGGTTCTACACCGAAATGTTCGTAGGCAAACAGTTTGCCTGTACGCCCCATTCCGGTTTGGATCTCATCAAATATCAGCAATGTTCCGTTTTCATCGCAAATCCGGCGAACCATCTTTAAATAATCGGATTCCGGACAACGTACTCCACCTTCACCCTGTATTGGTTCAATTAGCACCGCACAATGCTGCGGCCCTATCTGAGCGCGCAGCGCCTTGGCATCGTTAAAGGGCACAAAGTCAAATCCTTCAAGAATAGGGGCAAACCCCTTTTTAATTTTATCCTGGCCGGTGGCGGAAAGCGCCGCCATGGTTCGTCCATGAAATGATTGCTCCATGGCAATTATTCTGGAACGTTTATTATCACCGCGATCATTAAAAAATTTACGGGCGAGCTTAATGGCCGCCTCGTTTGCTTCCGCTCCGCTGTTGCAAAAAAAAACTCTGTCGGCAAAACTGTTTGCGACCAGCCAGCCGGCCAATTCGACCTGGGGTTTGGTATAGTAAAGATTGGATACATGCCACAGGGTTTGAGCCTGAGAAGTTAATGCTTCTGTCAGCTTTGCATGTGAGTGGCCCAAATTGCACACGGCGATTCCGGCCACAAAATCCGTATAGCTGCGGCCATTAGTATCGTAAAGGGTGCAGTCGGTGCCGTTTGAAAAAACCACGGGAAACCGTTTATATGTTTTCGTGATTACCTGATCGGCTCGCGCCATAATTTCTGCTGTCATTGCTCTACCCCCCAAAGAAAATCAGATCCTGATCTGTTTTAATATCAAAAGAAATAAAACATTTTAGTGTTTGCAATTTGTCATATCCGGTTTATTTGAGTCAGGCTTTTCTGAGCAACGGACCCTATAAAATGTAGCGGCTCAAATCCTCATCGTCCTTAATATCTTTTAACCTATCTTCGACGTAGGTTCTATCGATGACAATCCGCTTGGGTTTCATATCCGGTGCATCAAAGAGAATGTCTTCGAGTAAACGCTCCATGAGGGTGTGAAGTCGCCGCGCTCCGATATTTTCGGTACGATTGTTCACCTCTTCCGCCATTCTGGCTATTTCCGCAACAGCATCATCTTCAAAAACAACCTCCATACCTTCGGTTCTCAAAAGGGCCATATATTGGAGCAGCAGCGCATTTCTGGGCTCGGTGAGGATCCGGGTGAATTCCACATGCCCCAAAGAATCCAACTCGACACGAATCGGGAATCTTCCCTGCAACTCAGGAATGAGATCCGCCGGTTTGACCGTGTGAAACGCTCCGGAGCCGATGAATAGAATATGATCTGTCTTAACCGGTCCGTATTTAGTTGTAACGGTACTGCCTTCCACAATCGGCAAAAGATCTCTTTGAACGCCTTCTCTCGATACGTCGGGGCCGTGTGTACCGTTTTTGCCGGCAATCTTATCGATTTCATCAAGGAAAATTATCCCCGATTGTTCGACCCTGGCAATGGCCTCTTTGACAACTTTTTCCATATCCACCAGATCCTGGGCCTCTTCCTGAGCTAACATTTTCAGGGCTTCCGGCACCTTTACCCGGCGTCGTTTGGTATTTTTCGGCAGTAGGCCGCCGAGCATATCCTTAAAATTAATGCCCATTTCTTCCATGCCGACATTTGAAAATATCTCCACCATCGGTATGTTCCGGTCCGTAACATCAAGATCCACATAGCGGTTGTCGAGTTTGCCTTTGCGCAACATGCTGCGCAGTTTCTCCCTCGTTGAAGAGGTTTCATCGCTGCCGGGCGTTACCAGTTCAAATTGAACCTCCTTGGATTCTTCACTTCGGGCGGGTGCTTGTGTGCCTGATTTGGGAAGCAAGAGATCCAGCATGCGTTCTTCGGCTATTTGCCAGGCCTTGTCCTGAACTTCTTCCTGGGCCCTTGTTTTGAATATGTTTACGGTGAGTTCCACAAGATCCCGCACCATGGATTCTACATCACGGCCGACATATCCGACCTCGGTAAATTTGGAGGCTTCAACTTTGCTGAAGGGAGAATCAGTGAGTCTGGAAAGTCGGCGAGCGATCTCAGTCTTACCGACACCGGTGGGGCCGATCAGGATGATATTTTTCGGCGCAATTTCATCCCGCAGATCTTCGGGCACCTGCTGCCGGCGCCACCGGTTTCTTAACGCAACGGCAACAGAACGTTTGGCCTTGTCCTGTCCGATGATATATTTATCCAACTCTTTTACAATTTCCGACGGTTTCAAATCACTCATTTGTGTTACCTTATCAATTGAACAATGATAATTGAATACTGGATACTTCTGCTAAAACCCGACACTGAAATATTCAATGGGCAATTTTCAATGATCAATGTCTTTTAGAGGTTCCCCGATAGATCGGTTACATTTCTTCGACTGTGACGGTGTCATTGGTATAAATACAGATGGAGGCTGCAATTTTCATTGCTTCTTCTACAATGCCCCGGGCATCCAGGTCGGTATATTCGACCAGCGCAGTCGCTGCCGCCTGAGCAGCAACGCCACCGGACCCGATAGCGACAATACCTTCATCAGGCTCAATTATATCGCCGTTGCCGGAGATCAGATAAATGCTATCTTCGTCGACAGCAATCATGATGGCCTCAAGCCGTCTCAAGTATTTATCAGTGCGCCAGTCCCGGGCCAGTTCCACCGCCGAACGAGTCAGATTACCGTTGTAGCGCTCGAGTTTTTGTTCCAGTCGTTCGGACAAATTGAGGGCATCGGCGGTGGCACCTGCGAAACCGACAATGATTTTGTCGTTGTAAATACGTCTTACTTTTCTGGCATGATGTTTAACAACCGTGTTGTTCAAAGTTACCTGACCATCACCGGCAACCGCTGCTTTGCCCTTGTGTCTAACCGCCAGTATCGTTGTCCCATGAAAATTCATTTCAAGCCGGACTCCCCTGATTTCAAATTTTGAGATTATCTTTTCACCACCCCAGTTTCAATTACCTACGGGGGTGCGCCCTATCGTATGTTTCCATCAAACGATCGATGCTCACATGGGTATATCTTTGAGTGGTGGAAAGACTTTTGTGTCCTAAAAGCTCCTGAACGGCTCTCAAA
This sequence comes from Desulfobacterales bacterium, assembly GCA_049698595.1. GTDB lineage: Bacteria > Desulfobacterota > Desulfobacteria > Desulfobacterales > JAFDCJ01 > JAFDCJ01. The sequence continues at coordinate 10,694 of JBAVYC010000155.1, forward strand.
TCCGCGCCAGCATCCAGCATATGGGTGGCAAACGTATGGCGCAGGGTATGCGGGGATACGGGTGTCAGAAGGCCACAGGCTTTCAGTAACTTTTCTAAAATACGGGCAACGGACCGCGCGCTCAGCCGTCCCCTGTTTTTATTCAAGAAAAGCGGTCTGTTATGATCCCCCGCAATACCCCATTCTCTTTTTAATTGTTCCCGGTAATCCTGAATGGCATCCAGCGCCTTTTGGCCGATGGGTACAATTCTTTCTTTGCTGCCCTTTCCAAGAACCCGTATGGTTTCGCCTTTTGAATCCACATCAATGTTGTTCATACCGACGAGTTCCGATACCCGTATGCCGCAGGAGTATAGGATTTCAAAAATTGCCCGGTTTCTGACATCCAGAATATTGTCGGCTCGGATGGAGTCAAGCAGCCGAAACATCTCATCAACGGGAAGATAAGCCGGAATGGTTTTTTCCTGTTTAGGAGTTAGAATCGATTCCGACGGATTGTCTTCGATGACGCCCCGTTTGACGAGAAATTTAAGAAAAGACCGCACTGCCGAGAGCTTGCGTGCGATGGTGGATTTTTTATTTCTTTTGTGCAGATATCCCAGGTAACCTCGGATGTGAATACCGTCCACATCATCGATACCAATCAAATCTCTGTCCGGCATAGGTCGGTTTTTTCCCGAAAAACGGTTGTCAACCAGATAAGATACAAACTCCTCCAAATCTTTATGATAACCCCGGCAGGTATTCTTTGCATACCCTTTTTCGGTCTCAAGTGATTCTATAAAGGAGCGAATCAAATGCTTGATTGGCGTTCTCGTCATCGAATATCGTCCCTTAAAATCGATAAGGGTTTCAAGCTTTTTTGCAAAAACCAGCCTCTGCCCAGACCTGCGCCGCCCGGTTGCATGGCTGCTCATATAAAATCACATAGCAGCGTCATTCTGAAAGCATGGCTGTCTTCGGGTCTATTCGGTCATTTAGGCGGTCGCTCTTCGCGACTTTTTCTTCAACTTGGAGATGCGCCGTTTGTAAATCGTTGCCATCTTCTTATCTTTAGCCTCGATTGCAGCCTGGCGTTGAGCCTTAGTGGCCTTGATTTTTTTCTTGATTTCGCCAAGGGAAACATCCGCTTTTTTGACCGGCTCATCCACTATGCCTTTGGATTTTTTGATGGCGGCAATCAGTTCTTCCTTTTTCATCCCATGCACACCGGTGATTTCAGGAATTTCCTTGGCCATCTCCCGCAGGTCTGTGACCGTCATTTTCTCCAGGGGTTTTGCCTTGGTTTCGATCTTTTCAGCACTCATTTCGTGTTCGATCTCCTTTTCTCGCTCTTAAATTTAAAGCACAGGCGGAGGCTGTAAAGCCCCCGCCTCTTGATTCAAGCCTTGGCGGCCTGATAAACATAAGATTTGTCGATGATTGGAAAGCAGAAGAAAATTTGAAAACTTAATTTATTAACTATTTTAAATAGTCATGTCAATACCTAAAGACCACATTCACAACACCATGTTATTTTTTTTCATTTCCCTTATCAGCTTGACGCATGAATGTCGTAAAAAGTTCAATGGGGATCGGAAAAATAATGGTTGAGTTGCTTTCTGTCGACATTTCGTTCATGGTCTGAAGGTATCTGAGCTGTAGCGCCGTGGGATGTTCTTCGATAATCTCAGATGCTTCCGCCAGCTTGGTGGCTGCCTGAAATTCACCTTCGGCATTGATTACCTTGGCGCGCCGTTCTCTTTCGGCTTCGGCCTGTCTGGCCATAGCGCGCTGCATCTCCTGGGGCAGATCAATGTGTTTGAGTTCCACGGTTGCCACCTTAATGCCCCATGGATCCGTATGGGTGTCTAGAATTTCCTGCAGTTCCGAGTTGATTTTGTCCCTCTCGGACAACAGTTCATCGAGTTCGGCCTGTCCACATACGCTTCTTAAGGTTGTCTGTGCCAGCTGGGACATGGCATAGGTATAGTTTTCGACCTCGATGATAGCCTTGGTAGGGTCAATAACCCGGAAATAAATGACGGCATTTACCTTGACGGATACATTATCCCGGGTAATAACGTCCTGGGGATCCACATCCATCGCCACCAGGCGCAAACTGACCTTTACGATTTTATCGATAACCGGTATCAAGATGATGAGCCCCGGTCCTTTGGCGGTGATTACGCGTCCGAGCCTGAAAATCACGCCGCGTTCGTATTCATTTAAAATGCGTATGGCTGCAGACAGGAAAAAAATGACAAGAACAAGTATGGCAACCGGCGTAATCAAACTCATATTATCCCCCTTTTGTGATAGGTCCAAACTCGTTGAATGGTTTACTGGTTGAATGGTTGATCAGATAAATTATAGTCATAATCTCAGAATGTTACGATTGTTGAAAAATGAAGTGTCCAATTATTTTGCAAATATGGTATAAATACATATTTACAACCACTTAACCAATCAACTAATCAACCAATCAACGATATTTGTAGGTATTTAGCTAGTTTCCAAATGAAACTGTCGCTATACAGCATCTCGTTCCGCAGACTCTACTTCCAGTATCAAATCGACCACCTGTACTACCCGCACTTTGGCATCTTTGTCAATTGGGTCTTTAGCCCTCGCATTCCAAAGCTCACCGTGAACAAATACCTTGCCTTCCGGTGTCAATGCTTTTTTAACAACGCCAATTTTGCCCACAAGTCCGGCGGAACCGGTTGTCGGCTTTGAAATTTGAGCTCGAAAAACCAGGCCGGCAACCGCTACAAAAAATCCGGAAATTAATATAATCGTAGGTAACACAACCT
>JBAVYC010000156.1:0-4684 GCA_049698595.1 Desulfobacterales bacterium
GCCGGACGTCATCATTTTCGACATGGAATTTGCCGACTACATCAGCAGCACGGGTATTCGGGTGCTCTTGAAAACAAAGAAGGCCATGAAAGCAGCCAACGGCAGAATGGTATTTATGAATCTGCAACCTCAAATTCAAAAAGTATTTGATATTCTCAAAGCTATTCCCTCACTAAAGGTTTTCGCCAGTATCGAGGAGTTGGACCAATATTTAGATTTAATGCAAAAGAGGGCAAGGTAGGATAAGTGAGTTGAACACCCGATGCCGCAGGATAAAATTACAAATCCAGTAAAAGAAGATCGCACCCAAACCGGTGAAATCAGCTCCGATCACCAGGCCAAGGGCTCCTTGCGTCTGCGGCTCAAAGGCAGTTGGAAAATCGGAGCACGTTTTCCTGCAGCCGATGTCGTTGAAAAGCAGATAGAGTCCTCCGGAAATATCCGGCGGATCGGATTCAATACGGAAAATTTGACTGCTTGGGACAGCGGCCTGCTGACGTTTTTAATAAAGATAAGCGATTATTGTTCACACAATAATATTGTTTTTGACAAGGATGGTTTGCCGGAAGGCGTCACGAGACTGATTGCCCTGGCCACGGCCGTTCCGGAAAGAAAAGGGGCTCGCAAAGAAGCCGTCCATGAGCGTTTTTTTTCCCGGGTCGGCTCAGCGTCCATCGATATGTGGCAGTCTACCCGTGAGGTATTGGGGTTTATCGGAGAAGCGGCAATTGCATTTTCTAAATTACTGGTGGGAAAAGCAAGTTTTCGTCGCCGCGATCTTTTCCTGTTCATCCAGCAATGCGGCGCCGATGCGCTGCCCATCGTCACCCTGATCAGTCTGTTGGTCGGCCTGATCCTGGCCTTTATCGGCGCCATCCAGCTGATGATGTTCGGAGCTCAGATTTATGTGGCTGATCTGGTGGGCATCGCCATGGTGCGCGTTATGGGGGCCGTCATGGTCGGAATTGTGATGGCGGGGCGCACCGGTGCGGCCTTTGCCGCCCAACTGGGCACCATGCAGGGCAATGAGGAGATCGATGCCTTAAAAACCATGGGGGTATCCCCCATGGAGTTTCTGGTATTGCCGCGCATGCTGGCTCTGGTCCTGATGATGCCGCTGTTATGTGTCTATGCGGATTTGATGGGAGTTCTGGGCGGCTTGATTGTCGGTGTCGCCGTCCTCGATATTGGTTTGCTGCAGTATATCAATCAAACAACGGGTGCACTGAAGTCGAGCTACTTTTTTATCGGGATTATCCATGCCACTATTTTCGGCGTGCTGGTGTCCCTGGCCGGGTGTCTCAGGGGAATACAGTGCGGCCGGAGTTCTTCGGCGGTGGGGGATGCAACGACCTCGGCGGTGGTCACCTCGATTGTGGCCATCATCGTCGCCACCGGGATCATTACCGTAGTGTGCAATGTGCTGGGGATCTGAGGTGGAAGGCTCAGGGTTAAGGGTTCAGAGGTTCAAGGTTCCTTGAATGGGGGTCAGGATTTAATCGGTTTCAGGTGTCAGTGTTCAGGTTTCAGCTTGATCAATTCTGACACCAGACACCTGAACCCATGAGCTTGTAAAGCTTATATCATTTAAATTGGAAAAGATGGTTGTGCCTGAAAAAAAAACCCAAAAGAAAGCCCATATCACCGTCAAAGACCTCACCATGGCTTACGGAAGCTTTGTCGTTCAACGAGACCTCTCGTTTACGATCAACCGCGGCGATATTTTCATTATCATGGGCGGCAGCGGTTGCGGTAAAAGTACCCTGATGCGCCATATGGTGGGGTTGAAGGCGCCGGCAAAGGGGCAGGTTTTCTACGACGGCGTCAGCTTTTGGGAAACCGATCTCACCGCCAGAGACCGCTTTATGCAAAAAATCGGCATATCATACCAGAGCGGCGCCTTATTCAGCTCGATGACCCTGGCTGAGAACATTGCGCTTCCGCTGCAGCAATATACGGATTTAAGTCCCGCTCAAATCCGCGAAATCGTATCCCTGAAGCTTTCCCTGGTCGGCTTGGCGGGGTTCGACGAGTACTATCCGTCCGAAATTAGCGGCGGTATGCAAAAGCGAGTCGGTCTGGCCCGGGCCATCGCCTTGGACCCCGAGATCGTATTTTTTGACGAGCCGTCGGCAGGGCTTGATCCCATCAGTGCCCGCCTGCTGGATGATCTGATTCTGGAGCTCAGCGAAAGTCTCGGGGCAACCGTGGTTATTGTCACCCATGAGCTGGCAAGCATCTTCGCTATCGGCACCAACTCGGTGTTTCTGGACCCGGAAGCAAAAACGATGATTGCACAGGGCGATCCCAAAAAACTGCTGGCGGAGTCGAAAAATCCGACAGTTCATAAATTTTTAACGCGAGGAGAGGGATAGATTGAATGCGGAATGATGAAGCATGGAGCAGAGGGCCTATTCCATAGGTTAAAGATGGTGGTTGAGTTGTTGATGAGTAGATTAAGGTGGATTCATTATATCCATTTAAACCCGTCAACCGATTCAACTCAATTTACCCAATAATCTTAACACATAAACGATCCAACCCATCAAAAGGATCAAGAACTCATGAGCAAACAGGCAAACAAAACGGCGATTGGTATGTTTGTGGTGGGAGCGGTGGTTCTGGCGGTCGCCGCCATTGTACTATTCGGTTCCGGCAAATTCTTTACGGATTCGACCTTATATGTTTCGTACTTCAAAGGATCGGTAAAAGGCTTGAGAGTCGGCGCCCCGGTGGTGTTTCGGGGCGTAAAAGTGGGTGAAGTGACCCAATTGAAGATATATTACAAAACCAAAGATAGGTCCTTTGAAATTCCGGTTATTTTCAAAATAAATTCTGAGGCCTTACACGACATTGGTCCGCCGATTGAAGCCGATCAAAAACACCTGGATGAGCTCATAAAATTGGGATTAAGAGCCCAGCTAGATAACCAGAGTTTTGTTACCGGCCAGCTTATGATCAATCTTGATTTTTATCCGGGTTCAAAGCTGAGACTAATGGGAAAAGAAGGCATAAACCTCGGCAAGGACATTTATGAAATCCCGACGAACCGATCCTTCCAGCAAAAAATTGGAAAGACAATTGAAGAAATCCCCATCGGCGAGTTGGCCGAAAGTTTAAAAAATTCCATGAAAGCGATCGAAGGCTTCGTGACCTCTGAAGAATTCAGAAAAAGTCTGCTCTATTTTAAACAAACGTTGAAAGAAGCCCGCGACCTGGTGAGTCATGTAGATAAAAGAATCGACCCGCTTTTTGCCGATGTCGAACAAACCCTCAAAGACGCCCAGGCGGTGCTGCGAAATGTCGATAGCCAGGTCGACCCCCTGGCCGGCAGCATCATACGAACCTCTGATGAGGCGCGCAAGCTGGTAAAGAATGTCAACCAGCGCGTCAGGCCGATTCAAGCCGACCTGGCCAAAACCACCAAATCGCTGCGGACTGCCCTGGAGACCGCCGAAAATTCGCTTGAAGAAGTCGATGGAATGGTGTCGGAAAACTCGGAGTTTCGCTATCAAATAAATATTTTTCTGAGAGAAATAACGTTGATGGCCCGATCTTTAAGGAGTTTCGCCGACTATCTCGAACGTAACCCCGACGCGTTGATTCGTGGCAAAGTGACAAGGGAAGGTAAAAAATGAGTATAAACCGTTTTCGTCTGGTAGGGGTCATTCTCCTTGCTTTTTCGTGTCTGACGGCAGGTTGTACATTCATCGGAGGTACCCAGCGACCTACCAAAAACTATGTTCTCAACTCCCTGTACAGTGAGGAGGTCGAAACCCAGGTGCTGGCAAATTTACGCAATATCGGAATCCTGGTGGGTCCGATCAGAATGGCGTTATATCTCGATCGTGCGGATATCGTCATTCGTGACAGCCAGAATCAGATTCGCCTGGCCGAATTCTCCCAATGGGCCGGTCCGCTGCAAGAAAATTTCAGCAGAGTTCTGGCAGAAAATTTATCTATTTTGCTGGCGACAGACAAGGTCGGCATTTTCCCCGGGACTCGGGCACTGTTATTTGATTTTAACGTGACGGTCGATGTAACCCGATTTGACGGCATACCGGGTCAAAAAGCAGACCTGAGAGCGCGCTGGGCGATTTTGGATAAAGATAGGAAGAAAATGCTTTTTGAAAATCATAGCGCACTGAGCCAACCCACAAAGGATGAGAGCATGGAGGCTCTGATTGCCGCCGAAAGCCGAATCCTGTCGGACCTGAGCCGTGAAATCGCAGAAGCCGTCAAGGTGCTGGCGGAAAGAGCAAATAAAGGAAAGAAGTAACGAATTGTGAAAAAAATAATAACCCTGACAATGCTGACATTACTCCTGCTAGCATGTGCCCATGGCAAAACCGACAATTTCCCTACCGTTTCAGATACATCCGACGCTGCTGAAGTGTTTGTCATTCGGGATAACAATCTCGTTGGCTGGGGGTTTTCTCTAAAGGTGGCGCTGGACGAGTCCATCATCGCCCGCCTGCGCGCGGGGGAATACGTTTCTTTTAATGTCAAACCCGGATTCCACTCCCTGGGAATATCCGAACCGACCCTCAGCGTGCCCTTTGCAAAGGGTGAAAAATACTATTTCCTGATCGGTGCCGATTATTCCAAATTCGGATTCGAAATCCAGCGCATCGGCAATGAGAAAGGCGAGCGCTGGCTGACAAAGGCAAAACCGGTGAAGTAG
>JBAVYC010000157.1:0-8788 GCA_049698595.1 Desulfobacterales bacterium
ATTAACTCAATTCATAAGCCACCCCGATTTAGCGGGATGAGAATTTAAAAGGTTCTACCGTTACCGCGAGGGCTTGCTTGATGGGTGCGTGTCTGATCGATGCCGGCGGCTTATGAATTGATATAAAAAAGAATTTTTACTTGCAATTTGATACCGGGTGCTCTATGTTTTATGGCGATTCGTTTCGGATCGCAAACATCAAGATAATTTCAGGGCTCCTGACCTCAATCTGAAAAGATTCCCGGGAGATCCTGATATCTAATGAACCTACAAAATTTATAGTAAAAATAAGCCTAAATTCAAGGTGCAATAGAGTTTATCAAAAATAAACAATAAAATTCAGAACGATTCGCCCAAAGTCAATATTGTTGACGCGATTCCAGACATTTCGGTTGCATCAGGTTTTTCGACACATCAGTGGTTCTGAATTTTGTTTTGACGATTTCAGATGGAGGCCCGGCCGGTTTTGGCCGGGCGTTTTTGTTGCAACAGAGAGGCTCTTATTTGCCGGGTGGGTCGACTGTTGACAGGCAACAGGCATATGACCCGCGAGGGGTATGCGACCCGGAGTTTTTTTCAAAACGCAAACAGGAGCTTCATGATGACCGCCAATTTTAACGAGTTTGACCTGCAGCCACAGCTGGTGCGGTCGATCGCCGACATCGGCTACGCCGCACCAACACCGATCCAATCCACCGTCATCCCAGCCATGCTTAGCGGGCAGGATGTGATTGGCCAATCCCAGACAGGGTCCGGTAAGACCGCGGCGTTTTCCCTGCCCATCCTGCATAACCTTCAAACCGGTCAGCGGCATGTCCAAAGCCTGGTGGTAACCCCCACCCGGGAGCTGGCCATTCAGGTGGCGGATGCCATGGTCACCTACGGGCGGCAGACCGGTGTGCGGGTCCTGGCCGTTTACGGTGGGCAGCCTTATGACCGCCAGATCAGCCGTCTCAAAAAAGGGGTGGACGTTGTGGTCGGAACCCCCGGCCGCCTACTCGACCTGATCCGCAGAAACGTGCTCAAACTCGAGCGGGTGGCGACCGTCGTGCTCGATGAGGCCGATGAAATGCTCAGCATGGGATTTATCGCGGACATCGAGGCCATTCTGGATCAAACCGCAACCAGCCGTCAGACCGCCCTTTTTTCGGCCACCTTGCCCCAGCGTGTTCTGCGGTTGGCCGAGCAATACATGAACGCGCCCCGATCTTTTAAGATCGGGTGCAAACAACTCACCGTGGAGACCGTCGAACAGCGCTATTACCTGGTTAATGAATCCGATAAACCGGCAGCCCTCGCGCGCCTGTTTGAAGTCGAGCCCATCGCCAGTGCGCTTATTTTTGCGCGCACGCGTCTTGGCACAGCCGAGCTGGTCAACGAGCTGGCGCTGAGGGGATTCCCGGCCGAGGCCCTGAACGGGGACATGAGCCAGGATGCCCGGGGGCAGGTGCTCAACCGGTTCCGTGACAACAAGCTCAAAGTGCTGGTGGCGACCGATGTGGCTGCCCGCGGGCTTGACATCGACGATATATCGCATGTCTTCAACTATGATCTTCCGCAGGATCCGGAAAGCTATGTGCACCGCATCGGCCGCACCGGCCGGGCCGGGAAAACGGGCATTGCCATTACCCTCTTGACACCCAAGGAACGCTGGGGATTGCGCCGGATAGAAGGGTTTATCAAACAAAAGATCACCCGCATGATGCTACCGAGCGCTGAAGATATCAAATTGCAACGCGAAGCACAGCTGTTGGAGAAAGTGATGGTCTGGTTGCGGCGCGGGCGCTGCAGCCGTGAGCGGGAGATCGTGGCACAGCTGCTTGAAGACGGCCACGACTTGGCGGAGGTTGCCGCCGTGGCCCTGAAGCTGGCGCGCGCAGAGGAAAACCAGCGCCCGATTGCGCCCCTTAATGAGGTGGCGGAATTCAACCCCCCTGCCGGCGGCCAAGCGCCCAAGCGTCCCGATCGCCGCAAAGGCCGCGGTCGGGAGGGTGTATCCCCATCCCATGAAAGAGGAATGGTGCGCCTTTTACTGAGCACCGGCCGGGCCGACGGCATTCGCATCAATCATGTCGTGGGCGGGCTATCCCACTTTGCCGATATCCCCGGTAGTTCGCTGGGCAAGATCAGCATTCAGCGGCAGCACACTCTGGTGGATGTGCCTGAAAAGCTTGTGGGGCGGGTGCTGGGCAAAGGCCCCAACTACCGCATCGGCCGCAAAAGCGTCACGGTTGAGCGGGCCTGATTATATTCGTTTTCGAATCCCTGCGTACAAAACCAGAAAAGCCCCTGACAGCAAAGAAATCCGGCCGATATAATCGCCATGTCGAGCGAAAAAAGTTTGTCCCCCGCGAAGATGAATTTTCCCTTTGAGGGTCGCTTTTTCCCACCAGGGCGTCCTGGCCATAACCATGCCTTGGGCACTAATAAGCGCAGAAATTCCGGTATTGGCAACGCGAACAAAATCCCGCCGGTTTTCGATGGCCCGAACCGGGCTGAAATTGAAGTGATGTCGATAGCCGGGCGAATTTTTCCACCATCCGTCATTGGTGATCATGCAGATAAAGCCCCTTTCTTTTGGCAGGTTTCGGGAGCAATAGGGGCCGAATATGGATTCAAAGCAGACAATCGGCAATATGGTAATCGAAGCGTCAGGCAATTCAAAAGTAGTGCTCTCCTGACGAAGACTGTAGGTGCCGGTGTAGCCGCCAAGCTCCAGGGAGTATTTCCCCAAAAAGCCCAGATATTGCACAAAGGGCATGCGCTCGAACAGGGGGACTAACTTGGTTTTGTGGTAAAACTGGGGTGCCGATGCAGCGCCCAGGGGCAGAAAAAGCGCCGTATTGAAGGGCTCGTAGTAAAAGTTCTGTTCACGGTTGAAACGACTTCCCGGAGGAATGTCTTGATTGCCGAGTTTCTGGTAGCTGTGAACGCCCAGGAGAATATTCAGCTTTGGATATTTTTTCCGGAATTCCAACAAATTCCGGTAGTAGATCGATGCTGATGGATCTCTTTCGTCAATCTGTTCTACAATGAGGGTTTCAGGGCCGAACAGATATTGGGTTTCCTCATCGATAACCGCTTCAGCCGTCCTGAAAAACTCCGCCACATGGCGGGCATGATTTTGCGGGTTAAATTTTTCCGTATACGGATCCAGGTTGGGTTGAATCAGGGCAATATTTACGGTTTCGCCTTTCTCTTCAAAGTTCTGGAATATAAAATAGGATCCTGAGATAGGGACCATAAAAAGAATCAGTGTAATTGCACTAATCGGAACGATAGAACCCGGGTCTATTTCCCGATATATACAATACACCCTCAAGAGTGCAAAATTGGTCAGTATTATCCAGAGCGTCCCGCCACGGACACCGGTATACTCGTACCATTGGATGAGTTGCGGTGCTGTCGCCAGGGCGTTGCCCAGATTGAGCCAGGGCCAGGCCAGGTCCCAGGATAGATGAAAATGCTCGTATCCCATCCAGATGAGCAGAAAAGGGAACAACAAGGGAATTTTCAGGATGGTCCGGATACGGCTTGCCAGCCAGAAAACGAGGGCTTGCAGCAGTGAGTTAGCGAGAATGATGAGGATAGCTCCCACAAATTGGACCTTGGCAATCCACCAGGTTGCCAGGATATTCCAAAGCAAGAAACTGACAAAGGCGTAGTTGAATATGGCATAGGAGTTTTTCTGAAAGCGGACCTTCTCTTCCAGCAGCAGCAGGGGCAACCAGGCCAAAAAAACGACAAAGAACAAAGCCGGGACAGACCACGGCAGCCCCAACAGCAGGCCGCTGGTAAGCGCCAGCAAAATGTTTTTTTTGATCCTAGTGCTCATTTTTTTTGGACGCGCTCATCACCTCTTGATAGATTTCCAGATAGTCTTGCGGAGGCGGCAGCGGTTGCGGGTTTTTTACAGGAAGCAGGTTGATTTATCAAGATTTAAGATTTAGGATGGGGCCTGAGCTTTTCTTCAATCTTGGGATAAAGGGTGTTTGAGAATGAAAGTATACATCAGTGCGGACCTCGAGGGGGTTACCGGTGCTTCTCATTGGGATGAGACCGACAAGCAGAAACCGGAATACAACGAGTTTCGTGATCAAATGACCGCTGAAGTATCAGCGGCCTGTAAAGGCGCACTGCAGGCCGGGAGCACGGAAATCTGGGTCAAAGACGCCCATGCCTCCGCAAGGAATCTGATTGCCGCCCGATTGCCACGGGAGACCCGGCTGATCCGGGGCTGGAGCGGCCACCCCTTTTCGATGGTGCAAGAGCTCGATGAAAGCTTTGACGCCTTGCTGATGATCGGTTACCACTCCCGGGCCGGCTCGGCTGCCAACCCGCTTGCCCATACATTCTCGGGTAATATCGCCGGCTTAAAAATTAACGGGCGCTCTGCCTCGGAATTGCAGATGTACGCATATGCTGCCGCTTTAGTAAATGTGCCTTTGGTCTTTGTATCCGGTGATAGAGGTATTTGCGAGGAAGCAGCGTTACTGATCCCAAATATAGCAACCCTGGCCGTCAAACAGGGTACAGGAAATGCGACCGTCAATATCCACCCCCATCTTGCTGTTGAAAAAATTCGGGAGGGGGTCCAAATTGCACTTCAGGGAGATGTATCAAAATGCCGCCTGCCGATGCCGGAGCAATTTACAGTTGACATCACCTACAAAGATCATGCCATGGCCAGTAAAGCATCCTTTTTCCCGGGCGCCGTAGCGACCCAACCCCACACCATTCGATTTGAGTCGAATGATTATTTTGAAGTCCTGAGGCTATTCGCTTTTGTTTTATAGTAGCGGGGTTTACCTTTAGGCCATGAAAAAAATTATTTCCACGATTTGCCTTTTGTTGGTGCTAGCGGGATGCGGTCCGCGCTGGATATATCCTCATCTGGGCTGGCTGATTCCGTTTTATGTGGACGATTATATCTCCTTGAATCGGGAACAGAACAGCTCACTGGAAAAACGGCTTCTGCGGGTGCTGGACTGGCACTGCCGCACCCAACTTCCGGTTTATGCCCAATCGCTGAGGGAATTGGCCAAAGATTTGGAAGACCCGCGCCACCCCATTAGTTATGAGAGATTACAATCTTATGCTAACCAATTCATCGCACACTGGCGGGAATTGTCGCAACAAATCGGGCCGGAAATGGCTGACATATTAGCGACTGCATCAGATGAACAGATCGCGGAGCTGGTTCAGAATATTGACAAACGAAATAAAAAATTTAAATCCAACTATGTCGATATCCCACTGGAGAGCCTCGCAGAAAAGCGCAAGGAACGCCTAACAAAGGACATTAAACAATGGATTTCCCGCCTGACGGCGGAACAGAAGCAGGCCGTATCTGACTGGAGCGATCAAATAGTGCCACTGGCAGCAGACGGATTGAGGTATCGTCAACGCGTCTTGACAGAGTTTCAAAACCTGCTTACAAAGCAGAGACAGGCCCCCGATTTTAAAGAGGCCTTCGTGGCGCTGCTGGTTAATTTCGATCAAATGAGAACACGAGAATACCAGCAAAAGATTGATATTAACACGGATCTAACCCTTAAGTTATTGATAAAAATAGACCGGTCTCTAAACGCCACCCAGCGAACGTATCTGCTGAAACGCATTGGCTCCATGGCATCAGATTTTGATAAACTTAGTTGTGATCCGGTCCAGATAAGCCCCAGTGTTGAATAAACAATATGGCAACGGTAGGATCGTCTCCTCCTTTAACATTACAACCGGCATTCGCGCCAGGGCTGAACCAATAGGATGAGTCCGCCGGAAGCCAGATACATACATCCCAGATAAGAGAAAACCAGGGTATAGTTGCCCTGGGTGGTATCTAAAATATAGCCGCTCAGCCACGGGCCTAGCGGTCCGGACAAAAAGCCGTAGGCGGTAAAAATCAGCCCGAAGATGGCCCCGAAATGGGTCATGCCGAAGCAGTCGCCGGCCAGCGGTGCCGAGACAGCAAACAGGGTCCCGAAGGCGAAGCCGATAACCGCTGCCAGAGCGGCCCACAGCCAAATGCCTGCTACATGGGGCATGATCAAATAAGCAGCCGCCGCACAGGTAAAGCTGACCGCCATGGTTCGGCTGCGCCCCAGGCGGTCTGAGAAAAATCCGCTCACCAACCGGCCGCTGCCGTTTGTCAGATTAAACCCGGTGAGTAAAACGACGGCCTGGTTGAGGCTCAGCCCACGGGCCAAACCGAATCCGGTGGCCAGCACCAGCATGCTGGCCCCGGCGCCGCCGGCCAAGGCCCAGGTGAGCCACAGACACCAGAATTCGCGGGTTTTCAAGGCTTCAACCACCGAACGGCTCGTCGGCTCAAGCGCTGTATCGGCCGCCGCCGATAGACGCACCTCTGGAAATCGGATAAAGATGGAAGCCGTCAGGCCGACGATGAGCGCCACACAACCAAGTACAAGGTTGATCGTTTTATAGCCCCAGTTTGACAACAGGGCGGTGAATACCGGAGACATGACGCCTGCTGCCAGACCAAAGGCCATATTGAAAAATCCTGAGGCCAGCCCGCGCCTTTCAGGATACCAGCGCTGCACCACCGTCAGCGCCGGGACATAGATGAAAGCCGATGAGGCGCCGGCCAAAAACGCCCAGAGGTAAACAGCATTCATGTTTCCAGCCCGGCCCAGCCAAATAACGCTGCTGCCGCACAGGACGGCTCCCACGGCGGCCAGCTTTCCAGGGCCATATTTTTCCTGCCAACGTCCGCAAAGGTACATGAAGCAGGTGGCGCCGGTCAGAATAAAAAAAACCGTCTGGCCAACCGCGCTGCCGCCGACATTGAAGGCCTGCTGCCAGTGCTGGCGCATGACCCCGGGAAAACCGAAGATAAATGCACCTGGCCAGAAAATGGCGCAGGCGCAGGAGATCAGGATGAGTGTCCTTCCGGTTTTTTCTAGCATATTTACTATAGTATCAACGTCTTTTTGTGAGAGCGGTTACTGGATTTTATAGCATGATTACGGCAGATATGGCAAGCGCCGGACTGCTGGATCAGAATGGACGAAAATCGCAAAAACTGAGTGGGTCACCCGTGAATTTAGCAGGGCGGATATCCGGAAAATGGTGCTTACCATAGGATCGTGGGCCTGATAACGGCCCAATAGCTACTCTTGGCCATTTTGTTTAAGCAACAATTGGGGGTTGGCATTCTAGTTCTTTTCTTTACCACTGCGGCTTTTAATGTTACTTTTTTTTAATGGAAACAATTGTCATGACCGCAGCCCGGCGATTGGCGCTCACCCGGGCCGGGCTTCTCAAACCAGAGTGGACCGGTCTTCCTAAGCGGGCAACGGGTTTTAATCTGCGGGCCCGCAAAGCGGCCCATCGAATTATCCGGCGTTTCGGCTACCTTCAACTCGACACCGTCTCGGTCGCCGGCGCCCGCAGTCATGCCATCGTGCTTCTTGCACGCCTCGAAGGATTCAATCCTGAGCTGGCAGAGGCGTTGTTGCGTCCGCGCGAACCGCTTTTCGAGTACTGGGGGCACGAAGCCAGCTGGATCCCGATCGAGCTTTATCCGGTTTTCGAATTTCGTCGCAAGGCATTTCGTCGTCATCCCTGGTGGGGGAATCTAATCGGGGAACACCCGAAAATAGCGGAAAACCTGCGCCGACGTATTCGAGACGAAGGACCCATTCGCTCCCTCGATATGGAAGGCGCCGGCAGCCGTGGCTGGTGGGATCTGAAACTGGTCAAACGGGTGGCCACCGCGCTGTGGTCTTCGGGGGAACTTGCCATTCGTGAACGGCGGAATTTTCAAAGGATTTACGATCTTGCCGAACGGGTTATTCCCGAGTGCTGGCGGCAAGCCGGCCTATCCGAATCGCAAGCCATCGAGCAACTGCTTTTGCAAGCACTGAAAGGGCATGGTTGGGCCTCGACCGGCACCCTTTCTCAAACCTGGCGGTTAACCAACCAAAAAAAGAGCATCGCGGCCGCCCTGAACCGCCTCACTGAAAAGGGCGAAATTGTCCCCTGTTTGCTCGCCGGCAATGACAAAAAGAAAATTCCCGGCTGGATCCGGCCCAACGACCTCGAGCTTGCAGCGCGTCTCAAGCGTGTGCGACCGCCCGCGGACCGGGGCGTTCTGCTATCGCCCTTTGACCCGGTGCTCTGGGATCGCCGCCGGGTCCGATATCTGTTTGCTTTTGATCAGGTTCTGGAAATTTTCAAACCTGCGCCAAAGCGCAAATATGGCTACTACTGTCTTCCGGTGCTTGCCGGGGATAAGTTTGCCGGGCGCGTCGATCTCAAGGCCGATCGGGCAGCCGGAAAGCTCAAGGTGCTATCCGTCCTGTTCGAAGAAGAGACGGTGCCAGGCAAAGCGAACGCTAAAGATCGTGAGGCTGTGCGAACGGCACTTGATCGCTATGCGCAAGCACTGAAACTGAAACTGTGCCATGGTTAGGGACTTGTCGGCCGGCGATTATGCTGATTTAAGGATACTGATGGAGCGAAGCCATCGTATTTTGGACAGTTATCCAAATGTCCGTTAAGATGTGAAGCGGTTCTTCCGTCTGCGGGTCATGATTAAAGCCTATTTTTAGCCGGCGGATGAAAATATTCCCGACGAAGGTAAGTATACCCTGCAAAACCCCACCAGCAGGCAACGATCAAAACCGTGGTGAGCAGGATAACCTTCAGGATAAATCCAGTTTCCGAGATTCCAATGGTTACGCCGTATTTATCCAATAACGTCACCAGGTAAATTTTCCTTTAGCGCGGGATTTCATTTGGCGGCCCATTTATTTACCTTTAATTC
>JBAVYC010000158.1:0-4652 GCA_049698595.1 Desulfobacterales bacterium
GTTGGACCTTTCACCTCTTCGCCATACCATCCATTTTGGCACACTAATTGCTCTAAATCTTAGTGCCAATTTTAGAAAATTAAGAAACCTTATATCATTCTTTCAGGATAAATAATGCCCACGAAAAAGACGATGGAATTTAGTTTGAAATCTAAAAACAACGAGATTAAAGAGTTGGAGCAAAAAAGTAGTTACTTTCTGAAATATCAGGGATATTCTGATGACACTATTCAAACCCAGATTTTGATTCTCAGAGAACTCATAAATAGCGGCAAGCAATTTAAGGATCTCAGACCCTCCGAATTTGAAATGTTTGTGCAGGTACACGTAGAAAACAATACGATCACGCTGGAAGTAAAGAAATCGATTTGCGAGTCAGCTTATGGCAAGTTGGAAGAGTTGGATAAAACAATTCAATGGATCAGGGGCTCCCAGGATCCATTGGAACGTTATATGACAAATCTTGCAGAGGCCTCTGATGTTTCCCACATCGCTGGAACAAACGGATTAGGACTTGCCAGAATAGCCCAGCAAACAGGCGCCATTATTGACTTCTACGTCAGCGAAGATAGCATTTTAAATTTATCTGCTGTTAGCGACCTAATTTCAGAAAAGTTAAGTTACGTTTGAAAACGGCATCATGCCAACCTGCTCATAATGCAAGAACAATAATAATTGGCGAATAATTTATCCTCACAAAATAATTTCCAAATTAATTGGCTGACACTTTCATTTCCGAAAGATCTTGAAAAGGCCTTTCAGGACAGCTATTTCCAAAATTCTTTGCGACAAGTTCGTATCGCGCTTCTGCTGAGCTTATTATTTTACAGTGTTTTCGGAATCCTGGATGCCTGGTTGGTACCCGAGGCGAAGCACAAGCTCTGGCTTATCCGCTATGCGATTTTCGCGCCCTATGTGATAGCTGTTTATTTGCTGTCCTTCTCACCCCATTTCAAAAAATATATGCAAATGTCCATTGCCTTCGGGATTTTGATCGCCGGCCTTGGCATCACGGTCATGATTCTGATTGCACCCTACCCGGCAAGCCACTCTTACTATGCGGGATTACTGCTTGTTTTTATTTACGGATATACCTTCGCCAAACTTAGATTTGTATGGGCATCGTTTGCCGGGTGGCTAATCGTACTAGCATACGAGATTGCGGCCATTTGGTTAAGCCCGACACCAATCCCCATTTTTGTCAACAACAACTTTTTCTTCCTCTCCGGCAACATATTAGGGATGATTGCATGCTACTCGATTGAATTCTATTCACGCCGGGATTTTATGCAGGCCCGCCTGCTCAAAGAAGAAAAGAAAAAGGTCACCAAAGTCAACCAGGAACTTGAAAATCGTGTTCAAATACGTACGTCGCAACTGGTAAAAACCAACAAAGAACTGACCCAGGAGATTGTGGATCGAAAACGAGCGGAAAAAGACCAGCGACAGCTGGAAATCCAACTCCGCAAATCTCAAAAAATGGAGGCCATCGGCACCCTTGCCGGCGGGGTGGCCCATGATCTCAATAATATTTTATCCGGTATTGTCAGCTATCCGGAACTGTTGCTGATGGATGTTCCGCCAGAAAGCCCGCTAAGACAACCCCTGTTAACCATTCAGGAGTCGGGGCTAAAAGCGGCCGCCATCGTGCAAGACTTGTTGACCTTGGCCCGCAGAGGCGTCTCCGTCACGGAAGTCACGAACCTCAATCAGTTGATCGAACAATATTTGAAAAGCCCGGAAAATCACAAAATTTTAGAATACCATCCCGGGGTAAAAGTAGAAACTTGTCTACAACCAAAAATCTTCAATATCCTCGGATCACCCATCCATCTATCCAAAACCATCATGAATTTAGTATCCAATGCGGCCGAGGCCATGCCCAGCGGCGGTGCCATCCATATCACCACAGAAAACCAGTACATCGACCGCCCCATAAAAGGCTACGATACCGTTGAGGAGGGAGATTATGTAAAACTTACGGTTTCGGATAACGGCGTCGGAATCTCCCCGGAAGTAATTGATCGGATATTCGAGCCGTTTTACACAAAAAAAACCATGGGACGTAGCGGAACCGGATTGGGAATGGCGGTGGTATGGGGAACTGTGAAGGATCACGACGGCTATATCGACGTGCAGAGCGAGTTGGGGGAAGGCACTGCGTTTACCCTATATTTTCCGATAACCCGCAAAAAACTGCCCACCGAAAAGCCCGATATATTGGCCGATATGTATATGGGCAAGGGAGAGTCGATTTTAGTTGTCGATGATGTCAAGCAGCAAAGGGAAATTGCATCGAGGATGCTTAAAAAACTGGGTTATAATGTGCTATCGGTTCCCAGCGGGGAGGAAGCGCTCATTTATTTACAGGAAAACACGGCCGATCTACTGGTGCTGGATATGATCATGAATCCCGGGATTGACGGGCTGGAGACCTATAAAAAAATTCTCAAATTTCATCCACGACAGAAAGCCATCATTGCCAGCGGATTTTCAGAATCCAGACAAGTCAAGGCAGCCCAAAAAATGGGTGCCGGATCCTATCTGAAAAAGCCTTATTCTTTTGAAAAAATCGGACTGGCGGTAAAAGCGGAATTGGCAAAGTAGAAAACAGGTGAAGCGTTGTTGTATCAATTTCAAGGATCCAAATCATAAATCTTTAAAACCGGAGGGACGAGCAAGACCTGACCGATGACCACACGGTTTAAACCGGTATTTTTTCGCTTTGACAATATCCGGGCGATACGCTGCCCCGTCGGAAAGTTGTCCCCCACATCTGCCTGGTTAAAGAAAGCAATACGCATAACTTCCGGACAAAAGCCCTTGAACAACCCGTCGTCGCAGACCAATACGTCTGCAATGCTGGAATCCGTTACATTCGAGCCCAAACTGAGTCCGGTCAAGCGCGCAAATTGTTCATGCCTGAAAACCAGTCGTTCTGTCAAGGGTTGACCCACACCGTTCAAACCCACCATCCCCACCAATCGATTTGTACAGGCCGGAATAACAGGTTCATGGGCAACGGGCGCTTTTAACGGTCTCCCGGCGGCCCCATCAGCTTCCACGATAATCCAGTCAAACAGACCGGCCTTCCAGAGTTCCCCGATGAGTTCCGGCCGAAAACCGTATAGCTTGCCGGACTCCGTCAGCTTGCCGACGGCTGCAGTGAGGTGTGGACTTTCAGATAGCGCCTCCGCGGCCCGCTCCAGTATGATAGAAACCGAGTCGGACAAAATCACTCCGCCGGTTTGATCCCGGGAAGGTTCTAAAATTTTAGTGGTAGTGGTCGTCAAAACCGAATCCCCGGTCATTGACAACTCGCGGGCGAGTTCGAACATTAAACTTGTTTTGCCGCCCCCGCCCACCAGACTGACGACGCCACCGCCTTCCAGGATGAGCCCTTCCCTTAGCGAAACCATGTTCAGGTTCCTTCAGACCCTTAGGGGCCTTTTTCTGACAACATGTTGTCAGAAACTTAAGGTGTCAGTGTTCAGATTTCAGGATTTAGCGACTCGCCTTTCTGACACCCGAAACCTGACACCTGACACCTATAATTTGCGTTACAAAATAGCCAGCGGCCCCGCGCTAGGCGCGATTATACGACCGCAGGATTGCTTCGAGGACGGATCCACCGATGGCGCGGGCCTTATCAGATATCGTAAAGCAATAGCTGACCTCACCCCTCGGATCGATGTCGCCGATTTTCAACCCTTGCGTAACCTGACTGTTCGGACGAATGAGTCCACGCAGGACGCCGGCAATGCGAGCCCGTACATCTACCCCCGCGACAGATCCGATAATCTCATTCGCATTGGCAAAGTCGCCGATATTTCGAGCGGACTGAAATTTCCCGACGCCCGGCGCCCGCAACACCCGCTCTTCGGCAAAGCCGCCGATAGCACCGGGAGTCCCGGTATTCGGTTCGGCTTCCCCGGATGTGATAATTTTTCCCAGGTTATGCCCCCGATGGGTCTCAATCACCACATGAACATCCTTTCCGGCATAAAATCCAGGACCCAGGCCGATCACCAGGGGCGCTTCGTTCCGGTGGGTCCCCAGGTTTTTTTTGGCCAAAATGGCGTCCACGACCACCTCGGGCTGTATGTCCTTTAATGTCTGCCATTGGGGATCAACCACCACCGCAATTTTATTCTTCTCCCAGCAGGGTTGAATCTCATCAGGGTTTTGCACCCGCCCAGCCCTGACTTGCTCGACCTCTTTTTCCCCCTCATGGACGGCTTCGCAAAATGAAACCGCACGCCTTACAGCCAGCGGATAATCTGTTTCCAGCATTAAAATCTTTCTAAAATTGGACATATACAACCGCCAGGCCACAGCACTGGCCATCTCTCCGGCACCCTTGACAGCAATAATGATTTCATTGAGTGGCATCAATTGATTCTCCTATATTTCCAGCGGACAGAAGTCAGATCGCAGAGGACAGATAAAAAAATTCCTTTTTCCACATTCCGCATTCCCACTTCCGAACTCAAACGACGTCTTCTTTTTCAAAATCGCGTCCTGCTTTACCCTCTGATTTTTCATATCCCGCAATCCAATTCCGTACACGATCTTTACCGTAAATTTTTTCCCATGCGATGATGATTTCTTCAACCGGAATGTCGGCGTACGACCCATGATCATCAACATAC
>JBAVYC010000159.1:0-3947 GCA_049698595.1 Desulfobacterales bacterium
GCCTTTGGGTGCCAGACCTTTTTTTAGATTTCCCGCATCTGCCTTAAGTTCATCAACATCAGAGGAAATGTTAAAAATGACCCAATGCCACCATCCGCTCCCTGTCGGGGCATCAGGGTCATATACATTAACCGCAAAACTTTTGGTGTCTTTGGGTGCATTAATCCATTTCAGGGATGGTGATATGTTTTTTCCAGTACAGCCAAATCCCGAAAACACCTGGGTCTCAGTCAACTGCCCGCTTAAATCATCGCTTTTCAGGGTGAATTCTTGGGCATGTATACTTCCGAAGCCAAGAAGTCCGAATACAACCACAATTAAAGCAAATTTTTTCATCTTTTTCTCCTTTCTTTTTTTGGTTTCTTTTTAAATTCTGAGAACAATTTTTCCAGTAAATTGTTTAGCCATAAACATTTTTTGAGCATCATGGATTTCTTCCAGATCAAATGACCGGGCAACAACCGGGGAGATTCTATCCTGTTCGATAGTGCGGATTAAATTTTCAAAAACATGGGGTTCAAGGGAAGTACAGCCAAACATGCTCAGATCTTTCAAATAAAGAGTTCTAACATCCAGTTTTACTATGGGGCCTGCAACAGCACCTGCCACAGCATAGCGTCCACCTGGCCTCAGCACCTCCAAATACTGAGGCCATTGACTACCGGCAACCAGATCAATCACAACATCAACAGAATTAGCCCCTAATTTTTCGACCAAATTGTCTTCCCGGAAAAGTAATTGATCTGCCCCCAGATCGAGAAGTGAATCTGATTTTGAGGGGCTGGTCACTGCTATTACATGTGCATTTCGAGCCTTCACCAATTGAACCGCTGCAGAACCGACGCCACCTGAAGCACCGGTGATTAAAACACGATCATCGGCTTTTACACTGGCTCGGGTCAAACAATTCTCAGCCGTTGAGTATGAGCATGGAAAGGATGCTAGTTCGATGTCAGAAAGCGTGCTGCTTATCTTATACGCATGCCGGGCGGCAACGACTGTATACTCTGCAAAGCCGCCATCACATTCTGACCCCAAAAACCATGGCTGTTCAAGTTTCCTTCCACCGACCTCTCTCAAGCATGGTTCGATCAGTATTCGCTCTCCAACTCTATCCTTATCAACCTTTGAACCGACAGCTACAATATGCCCGCAAACATCTATTCCCTGAATACGGGGAAACCCTATTGCCTGACCGGACCAACTGGCATCTTCACTTGCCCCATCCTGCTTCGAATACCAGGCGACCCGTGTATTGATATCTGTATTATTAACACCTGCAGCAGCGACACGAATTAAAACATCTTGAGGTCCCGGAGCGGGAACGGGTATATCCTGTCTGATTTCCAATTTATCCATATCCCCATGGCCGGTCAGCCACACGCCTCGCATAGTTTTAGGGAGATTACTCATTTTGCCTCCATAAAATATTTTCATGGTTTTCCTTTCTATTTTTCTTCGCTTGACCATCTTTAAGCATGTGACATGCTAGTTATTGGTAATAACCTGAAAATGGAGGTCTGAAATTGCTATTTCCCCAATTCTAATAGTAAAAACTATTCATATCAAATACTTAAAGATGTTTTAATTCAGATCCATCCAGCACTGTCAGCTTGCCCAAAAAGCCGGCGTCATCATCTGTGGGCTTCACCACCCGGGAGGGCACCACCACATGGCAGTCTTGCGGCGCGACATGATAGCCGCGGGTATCTTTGGCATACTTCTGGCCTTTTGAAAGCCTTGTCCCGGTTCTTATATCCTTGATGAGAAACACAAAATCCGCGTGGGGCTTGATGGCCTGAATACTCTCGTAAAATGTGACCCTGGCCGGAGTCGTCTCTTGCGACATATAGCCTTCGTCAATGAGATCATGGAGGACCAGGAAATTGTGGATATGCTGCCGTGCCGTTTCGACTGCTTGCTTTGCATAATGGTTGCCGCATTCCACAATCAATCCACGAATGCCACGGGCACCTGCAGCTGCGATCAGGGTCCCCGGCATGTGCATCGGATGAAACCCAAAATGCAGCGCAATAGAACTTAGCCTTAGTGCGAATTCGGTACTGCCGGAGTCATCATTGGGGTAAACCAATAATTTAAAATTACCGATACTGACAGAGTGCAGATCCAACAAGGCATTGATGTCATCATGATCCCCAAGAAAAGCGTCTATCTCGAGGGCCCGTTTTCCTTCCACCGACGACGGAGCCTGTTTGACAAAAACCCGGTTTAAATCACTGTCGATATGTCTTACATCTTTTTCAAAGGCTTTTGGATTGCCGAGCAGAAAACTGATTTTGCCCTGCTTAAGCGTGATCTCACCGTTTCTAAAAGCACGGTGCAACTGAACGATAGCCTTCACGCCACCCGGCTCGTTGCCATGGGTTCCACCGACGATGACGACATGGGCACCTGGATTTCGAGACGAGATTTGCATGCAAAAAGGAGTAGAACCGGCGGCGTGCCTTCTGAAATACTCTAAAATTCGAACAGCGGATTCCTGAATATTCATAGTCGACATGAAAGTGCCTTCGGCTCGGCTGCCTTCGACAGGCTCACGCCCTGAGCACGTCGGAGGCCAATTTAATTGAAAAAGAAACTTTTGCAATGTAGTTTCATACGAGCGCCGAAATCAACCCCAATGTTCGGGGCAACTTTATGCTGATCTTTCAATCTTAGGATTCAGTTCTTCCCTCAACCAGTCGGCAAAAAGGTTGATGCCTACAACCAGGAGAATCAAAGCAGCGCCGGGAAAGACGATCATCCACCACATGCCGACGTAGATATAATTCTTGCCGATGGAAATCATCATGCCCAGCGACGGCCTGGTCAGCGGCACGCCGACGCCGAGAAAGCTCAGGGTGGCCTCGAGCATAATCACCACGGCCAGATCTACGGCCACCACGACAAAAATCGGCGGAATCGCATTGGGGAGAATGTGGCGGAAGAGGAGCCTCAAATCGCTTGCGCCGGTTGCTTTGGCCGCCATAATATAGGCTTCCTCTTTAACTTCTAGAACACTTCCCCGCATGGTTCGGGCATAGCGTACCCAACCGGCAATAGAGATCGCAATAATGACGATAAACACACTTGCGCGACCGATAATGCCGAGGAACAAAAAGGCCATCAGGGTCGTCGAAAAAGAATAGCCCGTATCCGCCAGGCGCATAATTACGACATCAAGCCATTTGCCGTAATAGCCGGCCAGCAAACCCATGAGAATACCGAAGGTCCCGACAATCAGCACAACACTGAAGGCCACTATCAGTGATGTTCTGCAGCCGTATATGATCGTACTCAATATATCGCGCCCCTGGTCATCGGTTCCCAGAATAAAGGGGGCTGTGCCGCCGTCCTTCCAGATTGGCGGGGTCAGAAAATTATCGAGGGTCAGCTTTTCTAAATCATAGGGATCCTGGGGTGTGATCCAGGGCGCCAGGACAGCCGCCAGAATGAAAATACACAGGATGATACTGCCGGCGATAGCGGACGGATCATGCAAATAGCTGTATAAAAACTTCGATTTTATGCGTCGCTCACTCATATCGGATTTTCGGATTGATCAGGCCGTATAGAATATCAACGATGATGTTGACTGTTATGATGATCAATGACGCCAGCATGATGTAAGTGACGATCACCGGTTGATCGTTTTCATACATCGAGGTCAGCAACAGGTTTCCCATACCCGGCCACTGAAAAATCGTTTCGGTGACTATCGAAAAGGCAATCAGTTCACCAAATTGCAGACCGGTAATGGTGATCACCGGTATCAGGACATTTCTGAGGGCGTGTTTGAAAATAACCTTGAAGGGCGACAGCCCTTTGGCCCATGCGGTTTTGATATATTCTTGGGTCAAGACCTCACGCATGCCCGCCCGGGTTAACCGCAGCAAAACCGCCAATTGATACATCGCCAGGGTCAGTGCCGGCAGAATCAGGTGTTT
>JBAVYC010000160.1:0-2127 GCA_049698595.1 Desulfobacterales bacterium
GCAAGGTGTTGGCTACAGCGTATCGGTAGGCTTTCTGTGTATTTTCTTTTAGACCCCATCCAATAATGCCGCCGACAGCTGAATTATTCGGCCGGCGGGGGATGTGTCTAATCTTGGTAGCAAGCGCCCCGGGCAGAAGACGCCGCCGACTGATACCCGCTGAAAAGGTGCCCAGCATAGGCGTGCCTATAGTGTTTACAGATTCATAGTTCACCATTCAGGGTTACCTTTCTTTCTTAAGCGTTCACAGGTTCAGATTTGAGGTGATCCCTCAATCAGTGAGCGGTTTCAGTGCGCCCTCACATAAACCTTTGGGCACAATAGTGGGGTGGTCTAAAAAAATATTTGAAAAGTTTTACTAACGGAGACGATGCATCGTCAAAGAAGGTGTAGGGATCCCGTTGCAGCTTTTTGAATTTTCGGATCCACCGATTCTTCTCAATTTTGTGGACTTTACCAGCTCCGGAGGTAGTTTGTTGACAAATGGACCAACTGCGAGGTTCGGTCAGCGTTAGGGCGTTGTTGGTGGAAAAGGCATTTTTAAATTGCATAAGTGACTGCCATTGCTTGGGAACTACGACATGGGCAAATATGTGACGAAGCAGTTTTTCTCTTTGATCCCTAAACTGATCCTCCGCAATCCGCCCATGGATCCAATCGGCAATTTTGGGCAGTCGTGAAACCAATTCGATTGAAGTTTTTGGATCTCGGCACACGGGCTTGTCCAATAACAAGGGCAAAAGCGCCCCGGCATTGTCCAAGGCAAGCACACAGTCAGTCTTGTCGATTAAGCTTAAGGTTTGATCTCTTCCATCTTTTTTTTCCAACCAGAAAACACCTTCTTTGCTGTTCTGAAAATGGGTCCGTAACCGGTCAGACCTTTCCGACATGGGCAGCAGGAAAAAGGTCAGTTCCTCATTTTCTGAAATCATTTTTTCCATCCATTTCAAGAACCGGCGGGGATAGGCTTCTGATATAAAAGATTGGTAATAATAATAAAGAGGGACTAAAATTTTTCTCTTGTTCGGGTCATAAAGCCGTTTACTATGTTGTCCGGTATAGGGATTGTGCCTAAGGTAGTAAGTGTCGTAAGAAGGGATTTCCGGTATTATTTCATGGAAGGGGTATGTCGGATTGTCCCATTGATTAGAGTTGAATTTATCCTGCAACTTCTTGTGCCAAGGCGAATGCAGCAACCATACATCCAATGGGTAGGGGGTTTTGGCAAAGGTTAGCAAAAAAACATTCAGCTTTGCGGCCACGCTTTCAAGAAATTTATTGCGGCCTTTGACGAAAATACCCTCAAATGGAAAAATTTTATTCTTAATGGTGTTCAATTGCTCAAGCAGTGCCAATGGTCTTATTTGTTGGTGTTTGATGGGAATATTCAGGGATTGAATTGTTTCACCAACATCAGAATCCAGGGCTAGAAAGGGTTCAATATTCCCATTGCTTTGCCGGCAGACATTAGAGACATCTTGAATCCAGTTGCGAATGTCACCGATCGAATAAGAGGTTGCCGATAAGTTGGGGAACAGCAAAACTTTCAAGTTAATTCTCCCTGCAACTCCGCTGCTTGACAAATTCCAGCCATTGTGGCAGTTGGTTTTGAGCCATACAATGTTCGGTCGTCCAATTTTCAATCTTTTTTGAAATTTTGGTGTATGGCGTGTCCGCTAACATCATTTCAAACTGGTCAAGCCAGCTCTGTTCATCTTCAGCAAAACGAAGCTTCGTACCACAGCGGATTAAATCGGGAATTTCCGTTGCGATCAAGGGCACCCCCCAAATGGCTGATTCAAAGAATTTCAATCCGGACTTGCAATGGTTAAAGAGCGATGGTTGTAGAGGGGCAATGGTAACCCAGCATTGCTTGATCCAGTAAGGCAGCTGCTCGTAGGAAACTGCCGGAAAGAGCAGCAATTGCTGAGAGTCATATTTTTTTTCGTCAATTTTTAACGGGCCAAGGATTAACAAACGTATATCTTTATGTTTTGCGAGAAAGCGAACTAACGCCGGCTCGACGATTTTAAAATCATAATGATGCGTACTGGTTCCCGGAAAATAGCCGATTATTTTATCTTCATAATCTTTTTGATACATAAACCGGCCTTGTCTCACCCAGCG
>JBAVYC010000161.1:0-4460 GCA_049698595.1 Desulfobacterales bacterium
CGGGCCTAGCCCTGGATAAAGGCAACAAACGCAAGGGAAAATATACCTACCGCAAAATATACAATGCCTGTTTCAAGCGCGGCGCAATTGAATCCAAAACACCGCCCTTGAGCCCGGCCGACAAGACCCAGGCTGAGTGGAATGAGGTCTTTAAGAAAAAAGACTTCGGGCAGTTCAAATGTAAGGAAGAATGGGGGAAACTGTCAGAAACAGATGTGGCCGACGTATACACCTATATGCATGACCACGCATTTGATTCACCCTCGCCGGCAAAATGCAAATAGCACCAGATTTCCCAGGGAATCGGTTTAAGCTATGAGTACGATATTTCACAAACCTAAGTTTAGCGATTTTTAGGTCAAACCCATTCATTCATAAAGGAGAAAGTTATTATGCCCGTGAAAAAATTGTCGGTATTATCCCTTGTGCTGGGCCTTATTCTGGCGATGGCCTTTGGATGTACCGCTACCCAGAAAGCTGCTGAGCCGGTAGACACCAGCTGGCATTTTCACGACATCGCGGATGTCACCCTCGTGCAGCAATACGCCAAAGTGCCTAAACCGGAAGGGGTGATGATCATAGATTCGCGACCGTACAAACCCAAATATGTCAATGGTCACATTCCCACGGCGGTAAACATCCCGGACAGCCAGTTTGATAAAATGACGGACAAACTGCCCCAGGATAAAAACACACTGTTAATTTTCTACTGCGGCGGGCCTACCTGAAAGCTCAGCCACAAATCCGCCAGGAGGGCGGAAAAACTCGGTTATACGAATGTCAAGGTCTTTGCCGACGGTTTTCCCGGCTATATGAAAGCCAAGGGAAGTTATGCTGCGGTATCGGTCGAGTATGTGTCCAGCCAGCTATCAACAAATGAAGCAATTCTCGTAGATGCCCGACCGAAAAAAGCGAAATACGACAAAGGTCATATTCCCTCGGCCATCAGCATTCCTGACAGTGACTTCGACAAACTGCAGGGCAAATTGCCGGCCGATAAGAATATGCTGGTGATTTTTTACTGCGGCGGCTACACCTGAAAGCTGAGCCATCAATCCGCCAGGAAGGCGGGTCAGCTTGGATATACGAATGTAAAGGTCTTTGATGCCGGTTATCCGGCCTGGAAAAAGGCATATGGTGCGGCGCCTGCTGCTGTCGCCGTCAAGGCCGGCGCAGAGGAAGGATCGATTGAACTTGAGACCTTTGGAAAAATCCTGAAAGAAAATCCACAAAGCATTTATCTGGTGGATGTGAGGGACCCGGATGAATTTGCCGCCGGCCACTTCCAGACTGCGGTCAATATTCCCGTCGCTGAACTCGAGGAAAAGGTTGATAACCTTCCGGCCGACAAGCCGATTGTCTTCGTCTGTTCAACGGGTGCCAGAAGCGGCGAGTCCTATTATATGCTCCAAGACATAAAGCCGGAACTTAAAAAGGTATATTACCTGGAAGCCGAAATCGAGTATAACAAGGACGGATCGTACAAAATCAAAAAAACCCCGTAGCATATTCCACGGTTAAATAAAGCGCTCGGTCTGCCGGAGGCGAGTAATCACCGGCAGGCCGACAAAAAATGAGGGGCGTCAGTCTGAAACTGGTTCCCCTTTTTTGTTTCAACCCGGATTAAGCTGTTTTAAGTATTTGTGGGACCCAACCCTATCCATCCTGGTGATCATATGAACGAACGGGAGATCAATCGCTACTGGAAAAAGATTGTCAATACCATGACCGAAGGCCTGATGGTGGTCGGCCCGGACGGAACCATTGTCATGGTAAACGAGGCCTTCGAAGACCTGACCGGATATACGGCAAGTGAGGTCATCGGCAGAACATGCACATTGCTTGAATGTGATGCCTGTGAAGGCACGCTGAAAGCCTCTGAACACAAGTGGTGCAAATTATTTGAAGAAGGGCGGGTAATTAAATGCCGCTGCCATCTTTTGAAAAAAGACGGCACCTATGTGTCGGCTCTCAAAAACGCTTCCGTGCTGAAAGATGACAACGATGTACCTCTGGGGGCGGTGGAAATTCTCACGGATCTTTCCGAACTGGACCGGCTGGATCAGAAAGTTGAACTGCTTTCACGGCAACTGGATAAGGACGACGGATTTTTCGGTATTATCGGTAAATCCCAAAAGATGCAGAAAGTCTATGATATCATACAAAAAGCTGCAAAAAGTGTGACACCGGTGATCATATATGGAGAAAGTGGCACCGGGAAGGAACTTGTGGCCCGCGCCATTCATCAGTTGGGCAACCGCAAAGAGGGCCCTTTCGTGCAGTTCAACTGTGCCGCCTTAAACGAATCACTGTTGGAAAGTGAGCTCTTCGGCCATATTAAAGGCGCATTTACCGGAGCCTATCGCCATCGTAAGGGACGCTTTGAAGCGGCCGGCGGCGGAGATATTTTTTTAGATGAGATCGGAGATGTGCCCATGTCGATCCAGGTCAAACTGCTGCGGGTTTTGGAGACCAAACAGTTTGAACACGTGGGAGACGATCGTTCGGTCTCGGTGGATGTTCGCATTATTACGGCCACGAACAAAAATCTTGAAGAATTGATCTCTCAGAAAAAATTCCGTGATGATCTTTATTTTCGCATTAACGTCTTTCCGATCCATCTGCCGCCCTTACGAGAGCGGTCGGATGACATCCCCTTGCTGGTCAATGCATTCATCCGCCGGCTGAGATCCAAGACCGCAAAGACCATCTCCGGATTGACGCCGGCCGCCATGGAGCGTTTTATGAGTTACCCCTGGCCTGGAAACGTCAGGGAGCTGAAAGGTGCCCTGGAATTTGCTTTTGTAATTGCCGAAGATGGCTTAATCGACCTCGATCAGCTTCCCCCCAAAATTGCCGAACCCGCCCGGATGTCCCTGCAGTATGCCGCTGAACAGGTCGAATTCGGAGTGACCTGGAAGGATCAGTTTCCTACCGGTGACTCACCGGAAAAAATGGCGCTGGTCGAAGCATTGAAAAAAACCAACGGTAACCAGTCCCGGGCGGCACGTCTTCTGGGCATAAACCGCGTGACCGTCTGGAACCGGATGAAAAAATACGGCATCGATCTAAAAAAAGTACTGAGCACAGCAAAAATTTGACCTTATGAAGAAATTGTTGTAGTTTGCCGTCCAAAATCAAACTCAAGCAAAAGGCAGGGTTTGTCAATGTACAAGTCCGACCCGTCAGCGGAGGTAAAAATGAATTTAATTGATCAAGCGATTAAAGATGGACGTACCGCACTTTCTGAATATGAATCCAAACAGATCCTGGCGTCTTACGGTATACCGGTGACCCAGGAAGCGCTCGTCACCAAACCGGAGGACCTTTCCGAAGCTATTTACAAAATCGGATATCCCTTGGTTATGAAAGGGTGCGCTGCAGAAATCGCTCACAAAACCGAAAAGGGCCTGATCCGGATGGATGTCAGAAGTGAGGAAGAAGCCCTCACTGCCTATAAAAAAATTACGGCCGCCATGGACGGTATAGAAAAGGCGGTACTGGTGCAGCAGATGATCAAAGGTCAACGCGAACTGGTGGTCGGCCTGACCCGTGATCCCCAGTTTGGCCCCTGTGTTATGTTCGGATTGGGTGGAATATTCACCGAGATTTTGGAAGACACCTCTTTTCGGGTCGCACCTATCGAGAAACGGGACGCCCTGGAAATGATCCAGGAAATCAAGGCTCACAAAATCCTGGAAGCCATCCGCGGCATGGAACCGGTAGATAAGGATATGCTGGCAGACATTCTCATCGCAATCGGGCGGCTCGGAATTGAGAATGAGGCTGTCAAAGAGATTGACATCAACCCCCTGATTATATCCCGGGGCCAACCGGTGGCGGTGGATGCATTGGTGGT
Source organism: Desulfobacterales bacterium (assembly GCA_049698595.1). Classification (GTDB taxonomy): domain Bacteria; phylum Desulfobacterota; class Desulfobacteria; order Desulfobacterales; family JAFDCJ01; genus JAFDCJ01. The sequence goes on from JBAVYC010000161.1 coordinate 3,860, forward strand.
GCTGGCATAGACTCCCGGCTCTCCATTTAGGCCCTTAACCGGTTTTTTTCTGACAACATATTATAGTGAAAAAGATGAATGCTTTGAGTGAGTTAGACGTTTTTCTGAATCCCGAATCGGTTGCGGTTATCGGTGCATCGGAGAGGCCCGGCTCCTGGGGGTCATTTATCTTGAGGGGACTGCTGTCCTCGAACTTCAGCGGGCAGATCTATCCGGTAAATTCCCGGGCCGGCCAGGTATTTGGTATCCCTGCTTTTAGGGATATAGCTGAGATCAGCGCCCCAATCGATTTGGCCGTTTGCGCCATACCGGAAAAATTTGTAAAGGAAACCATACCGGAGCCCTTGCCGGACAGTGGCAGGTTTACACCGGCCTGCTGCGCCAGGTAGGTGCGGTGGTTTCACCTGCCATGGAGCTGCTGCTGCCCATCGGTCATGCCTTAATAGAACGACCGCCAATGAGAGGCCGTCGGGTGGCGATCATTACGGTGGGGAGATCCTGGGGCGTAGCCCTGACGGATTCTTTATCGGAAGCGGGTTTGTCCGTTCCGAAATTTAGTCCGGGCCTGCAGCAGGAACTGCGATCGCTGGGGATGCCGGAT
>JBAVYC010000162.1:0-10988 GCA_049698595.1 Desulfobacterales bacterium
TTCGATACATGTCGAATTATCAAAATAAAAATATTGAAAAATTCGCTGAAATTTTCAAGGCCCTCTCAAATCCGAACCGGTTGAGACTTTTTATGCGGCTGGTCACCTGCTGTAAGCCGGGAACGGTGACCAGCATCAGCGCCGACACCGAGTCGGCGGGATGTGCCTGTGTCGGAGAGCTCGGTAAGGATCTCAATATAGTGGCTTCCACGATCTCGCATCATATGAAGGAACTTCGCCAGGCCGGCCTCGTTCGCATGGAAAGGCGAGGGCAGAGAATCGAGTGTTGGATCGACCCGGAGATCGTCGCTGACTTACAAGGCTTTTTCTCATAGATTATGCGGATTTGATTTTTTTTACATGATTAATTCGATTGTTTTCGAATTGTTAAATATTATCAACCAGCAAGGAGGATAAAATGCAAATCAGAGATAAAGAAGAAATTCGACAGTCGGTTCGTGAGCGTTACGCCAAGGTCGCTAAAGGTGGTGGCGTTTCTTCTCTCACGGCTCCGGAGACATCCTGCTGTGGCAAGTCCGGGACAGCACCTGGAAATGCTTCGGCGGCATCCTGCTGCGATAGTTCTGAAATCACCTCACAGCAATTGTCCACCCTTATGGGCTATTCAAAAGCAGATATCGACAGCGTTCCTGAGGGTGCGAATATGGGGCTGGGTTGCGGCAACCCGGTTGCTCTGGCTTCACTTAAACCCGGAGAGACGGTCCTGGATCTGGGCAGCGGCGGCGGATTTGACTGTTTTTTGGCGGCCAGGCAGGTGGGTGACACCGGTAAGGTCATCGGCGTTGACATGACGCCGGATATGGTGAGCAAGGCCAGAATGAATGCGCAAAAAATCGGGACAAATACGGTCGAGTTTCGATTGGGTGAAATCGAACACCTGCCGGTGGCCGATAATAGTGCGGATATCATCATGTCCAATTGCGTGATAAATCTTTCCCCCGACAAACAAAAAGTATATGGCGATGCCTTTCGGGTGCTCAAACCCGGCGGTCGACTGGCCATTTCCGACGTTGTCGCCACCGCACCGCTGCCGGACGAAGTTCAGCAGGATCTGGCGCTGTTATCCGCCTGTGTCGGTGGCGCCGCTACGATCGACGATACGCTTAAGATGCTGGATGAAGTCGGTTTTCAGGATATCGAGGTTATCCCCAAAGAGGAAAGCCGCAAGCTCATTTCAGAGTGGGTTCCGGGGCATAGCAAAAACGCCGGAGACTATGTCGTTTCTGCATATATAAAAGCTGTAAAGCCATTAGACATATAGCATCCTGAAAATTCTAAAATTTTCGATCACTCCATCGACATCAGACGTCAGGAAATTCTGATACGCAACTCTCTCCCGGCCACATCCACCGGATAGGTGTGGATGGGCCGGGGGGCCGGGCCGTGTATTTTATTACCGTCATACGTGTAGGTAGATTTGTTTACGCTGCAGCACTGGACGGTTTCAGTTCCCGGAACATAGTCCAACCGGCGGTGTGCCAGGTGGGTGCACCGGTTTTGGAAGGCCTGATATTTTTCGTCCTCGCCGAAAACGACCAAAACCCTAACCGGCAGGCTCTTACCTTCGAACCGAACGGCCGTGCCCGATCGGGTCAGCTCGGGAATTCGGTCCAGGCTGATGATCAGTTGACCTGAATCATAGTGCCAGCCGCTTTCGTCCTGTGGTTTGTCCGTGGCGGAGATGCCGAAAATTCGTTGCCAGATACTGCGCTGTAAAAATTTTACGGTCATGGGTAATCCTCAATATGGGTTATTCGTTAATGGTTCTCAGGTCACCCGTCGGCAGCGATCGATGGTCGGGCGCTATGTCGGCAACCAGCAATCAATCCTATCACCAAACTAAATGGCGAGGTCTAAACATAATGTTGCCGGTGGTATATATGCTGCCCTCTCCAGGTTAAGAAATCAAGCATTATCAGCATCGATGTTTGTGGGGGACCGCTTGATTTGACGTTACGCCTTTAATAAGTTATGCAACATTGGGGTTGATTAACACGACAACCGGCAGGGGGGGATTTATGAGTGGATTCAAGGAATATGATCGCTATGACGGATTGGGTTTGGCCGAGCTGGTCAAAAAATTGGAGTTCCGGAGGTCTGCCCTGCGGTTCACAATTTATCGGCCGTTTTGGAGACGAAGCCACCCTGTATCGGCTTGCGGCGCAGCTTGAAAAAGAACAGCCCTGGTTTGACCGTCGGCCGCCTGTGACAGCCGGTTAAAAGCAATCACGGTAATTCCATTATCCGCAACCCAATCCTTGTTTCTTATGCATCCAAAGGAATTTTGCCATACCGGGGGCTTGGCTCCGGCATCAAACGGGCACTGGATGCCTGGTCGGAGATCGATTTTATCGACGATCGGGATGGTTGTCTGTTTACCGCCACAGTTCACCGAAAAAACAAAACAGTTTACACAGAACCATATTTTTGTAGTGTAAAACAGGTAATTTCTGGCGGAGCCCCGATCCGAAAGGGAAACACAAGCGTTCCGATTCCGCGGTTGACATAGGTGTATCCATAGGGCTCTTTGATCAGCCCAGCCTGATAGCGAAATGGGTCTTTGATGGGAATAAAGTGGGGCGAGATGAACGGAATTGCCACCTGCCCACCATGGGTGTGACCGCAAAGCGTAATGTCTATTTTTGTATTGTTTTTTATGCCTTCCCTCACATCGGGGCTGTGGCAAAGAAGTATTTTAAATTCGTTTTGCGGGACGCTGCGCAAAGCCTTTCCAAGGTCGCAGGAAAACCAATAGTCTTCCGTTCCGGCGACATACAGGCTGGACCGGCCGCGGGAGAGCTTTTTTGAGCTGTTGCGCAAAACCTGAATGCCAACTTTTTCCAACTCGCTCACCAGACGCAGTTCGGTCTTCTTGCCGTCCCCCTGGTCGTGATTTCCCAGCACCGCTATTTTGTCGCCGGCGTCCAAATTTCCCAAAACATCGACAACCATTGAAATATAGTCGCTTTTAATTGTGGGCATCCATCGCTTCCAGAAGTTGTTGACCGAGCCCGTTATAATATCACCGCTAATCACGACGAGGTCCTTTTTCAATTTGTTGATTTCCCTCACCACTTCCATCAGGTAGTCCCTGCTCACCCAGAAGCTCGCGTGCAGGTCAGATATTTGTATGATTCGAAAGCCGTGAAATGAAGGTGGGAGATTGGGGAAACCAAGGCGGACGTGCTCGGTCTTTAAATTATTTCGTCTATCATAGCCGATTCCCAAAAGAGCCAGCACCGATAGGCGAAAACCGTTCTTGAGGAATGATCGACGACTGATTTTTTTGCTTGAAGAAAATTTCATTTGGACTATTTAATTATTATACTCTTGACGTGAGAATATGCTATATGGTTCTTATGAATTTTTCTGATGCTACCGGAGGCACGGTTCTAGTTTTTATCGGAATATTTACGGTAAATCTTGAGGATAATATAGGATATGGAGTGAGCTTAACCAGTTTGAATACCCGGATCCGGAATCGAGAAATTTAGACCGTATCACTCAAATCACCCCTATCCATAATCTAATGGTTAGCATGCTTAACACAATATCCGGTCTCTGTTTGAATTTAAAAGAATTGGTTTTTGCGCAACACTGCTAACCAACTACAAACGACCATAAAAACAAGGAGCCCCAACATGCTGCTGCACCCTAAAAATGAAACCTTCGAACACCTCGATCCCCGATCCCGGGAGATCATGCTGAAGACCGTCGCGTTTTTCGAAAACAAAGGCAAGGAGAAGCTCAAGCACGACGATCATGAGCGGGTCTGGTACGCCGATTTCCTGGAGTTTTTAAAAGAGGAAAAAGTGTTTGCGACCCTGCTCACCCCCACCCCGTATGGCGATGGCTACAAACGGTGGGACACTTTTAGGAATTGCGCCTTTAATGAAATTTTGGGCTTTTACGGCCTCCAGTACTGGTACACCTGGCAGGTCACCATCCTCGGTCTGGGGCCGATCTGGATGGGAAACAACGAAAAAGTAAAGGTGAAGACCGCCAGACTCCTGGACGAAGGCGGCATCTTCGCGTTCGGTCTCAGTGAAAAGGCCCACGGCGCGGACCTTTATTCGTCCGAGATGGCTTTAACGCCGCTTTCCGAGGGTCAATACGTGGCCGACGGCGGCAAATACTATATCGGCAATGCCAACAAGGCCGCGCTGGTTTCAACCTTCGCTAAAAATTCAGAAACCGGCGACTATGTCTTTTTTGTGGTCGAAACCGACCACGAAAATTACGAATGCGTTAAAAATGTTGTAAACTCACAAAATTATGTTGCCGAATACGCCCTGCAAGCCTACCCGATTACCGACGATGAGATCCTCAGCACCGGCCAGGAGGCTTGGGACAGCTCTCTGAACACGATCAATGTCGGCAAATACAACCTCGGCTGGGCGTCCATCGGGATCTGCGCCCATGCTTTTTACGAAGCCATCACACATGCCGCCAACCGCAAACTGTTCAACCACAGCGTCACTGATTTTCCCCATATCCGGCAGTTTTTCGTGGACGCCTGGACCCGGCTGGTGGCCATGAAGATGTTTGCGCTGCGGGCTTCCGATTACATGCGGGCGGCCTCCGAAGCGGACCGGCGTTATCTGCTCTACAACCCCATGGTAAAAATGAAGGTTACCACCCAAGGCGAAGAGGTCATCAACCTGCTGTGGGACGTTATCGCGGCTAAGGGCTTTGAGAAGGACATGTATTTTGAAATGGCCGCACGGGATATCCGGGCGCTGCCGAAACTTGAGGGCACCGTGCACGTGAACATGGCCCTGATCATCAAGTTCATGGCAAATTACTTTTTCAACCCCGGGGAATTCCCGGAAATTCATAAAAGAGATGATCCGGCCAACGATGATTTTCTTTTTAACCAGGGGGCGACCAGAGGGCTCGGAAAGATTCAGTTTCACGACAGTGCCCTGGCCTACAACAGCCTGAACCTGCCCAACCTGAATATCTTCAAGGAGCAGATTGAAGTGCTCAAGGAGTTTTTGCTCACGGCCACCCCGAGCAAGGAGCAGGCCAAGGACATTGACTTTCTCCTCAACCTGGGCGAGCTTTTTACCCTTGTGGCCTACGGTCAGCTTCTCATTGAAAAAGCGAAAATCGAGGTCGTGGAAGATGATATCATGGATCAGATTTTTGACTTCATGGTCAGGGATTTTTCGAAATTCGCCTTGCAGCTCTACTCAAAAACCGGTTCAACCGAGCAGCAGATGAAACTGTGCCTGAAAATGATCAAAAAGCCGGTAACGGACCTGGCAAGGTTTAACCGGGTCTGGGAAAAACATATTGCGGTGCTGGATGGAGCCTATGAAATGAATCCCTGATGTCCATCCAGACGGTTGTTACATGGAGAAATTAATTGCGTTATTCAGTTTCTATGATCACACCGCATTCATCGCACCGGTATCTGGCAGTGCCGGGTTTTTCAGTATCCAGCTCATCAAAATCATAGCGTTTCTCGTCATGGATCTCATAGCATTCCGGGCAGAAGCCGTCGCCCAGTTCTGCGGCTGTGATGGTTAAGTGACAGTGTCGACACTGCCGCCGACTTTTCTTTGCGGGTAATAATACGAGTGTATTGTGGGTACAGGAAGTCATTTCAGAAGTCATCTTTTTTATCCAAAAAAGCGACGATAGTTGGCATGGACATGATCGCCGATTCGTTGATTTCGTTTAAGTTCATCGTCCGACAGTGGGCCAAGCTGCAAGGCTTTAAGAGCCTGACGCATCTCTTCTATGTTCCTGGGTCCTGACATACAGAGATATCTTGCCGACGGCGACGTACCGCCAGGGCGGCATTGGCGCCGAATAAAAGCAGCGCGCCCACCCATCCTGTCGAATTTAGAGCAGGGTCGCCGGCCACGAAGGGGCCAAGTAAGGCTGCCAGCAAAATTCGCATCGAAGAAATGATACTTCCATCCACGGCGGTAACATAGCGGAAACCAATGGTGAGAAGAAACTGTCCAACTACACCGGTTGCAGCGCACAGCCCCAGGTAATAAAATTCCGGTGAATTCGGCCAGAAGAAATTCTGGTGAAAGATGGCGAAGATCACCAACGAGCCCAGACCGAACATAAAAAATAAAATCGTATTGGTGTCGTGGTACTGACGGCTGACATTTAAATAGGTCATTGATAAGGCGGCCGTGAAACCCGAAGCCAGCCCCCAGAGGCTGACGAGTTTAATGTCAATCATCCCGGGCGCCAGAATAAGCCATATCCCCGCGAAAGCGACCGCTACCATGACCAGCGCCACAGGATCGTGCTGGTGGCGGAGCACCGCCCATGAGGTCAGCGCCACGAAAATCGGATAGGTCATGTTCAGAATATTGGCTTCGGCCACCGTGGTTAAATCCACGGCCGTATAAAAACAATACACCGCCACACAGTTGCATACGGTCCTTCCCAGCAACAGGTGATAACTGCGCGGCCGCGGACGTTGACGACGGTAAACCATGATGGCACAGACTACCAGTAACCCCAGCAGAAATCTGGCAAACACAAAGTATGACGGGGCAATCGATACCTCGGCCTGGGACCATCGGATCACCACCGTCGAAAGATAGAAACAGAAAGCAGAGAGGAATACGGCCCATCTACCAACGAGTCTGAGCATCGGTTTTTTCATGCACGTTCTTTTAGCAGGTTTATCGGCTCCTTCCAAGAAGGCATTTAAAAAGAGGGGGGGAGGGGCAGGCGCAAAATGATTCATATAAGCACCGCTGCTGGCCGCGAGCGTCCAGTCTGATCGAAAAAGAAACATAAGGGTTCACCGCTGAGGTCGCTGAGAACGCTGAGAAAAAAAGCTTTAAATAATCTCTGCGTGCTCAGCGACCTCTGCGGTGAGATATATCTTGGACTGATATCGGATTTATTAGGTAATATACATTGAATCTACCCTGTCATGGCCCTTTAGAAATTCAATTTGCTCATCTATGGACGAAAACCCGGAAAGATCCAGTTCCTCAAACTCATCGGAATCGGTATTTGTTTTTCCGATAACATTTTGAACAATTTGATCCAATTGCTCTTTTGAAATTTTGCGAACTCTGGTGATCGAGGTTTTTTTTGGAACACCATTTTCAATTTTGAAATTATAGCTAACCATTTCCAGCATTCCATTAATTTTTTCTTTGCTCAAAATGCGGTATTCAAAATGATAATGGCGCCCGGCCAAAGGCCTGAAATAATAGAATTTATACAAGCGTTCACCCTTTTTTATGCGCATCAAAAAGTGATCCTGATCAGGGTGTGGCTTTTTGGGTCTTGGGTTTTTGCGTCGCTTCGTCATGTCTATCAGCCCCCCTGGGGCATATCAATTCCACAATTATAATGATTTGTCTACAGATTCCGCAAGGGTTTGAAAAGATATTCCAGACCGTTTACTTTAATCTCATACACCATACGCAACATATCGCCCAGTTGTCCGGCCGGAAATCCTTTTTGGGCAAACCATACCACATAAGGCTCAGGTAAGTCGATCAAACGCCGCTCCTTATACTTGCCAAACGGCATCCGCATCTTGGCCAGTTTCAGCAAGACCGCAGCATCCGGTATGCACTCATTTTTTTTGTTCATTTAATCCTGCAAATCCCCCTATAAACTTCATTCACGTATCCCATAATTACGCTAAAAGAAAGAAAATCGGTTGATTTTGTCAAAAAGGAGCTCCCCTGAGTAAGGCCTACAAATAGTACGTTGTTGAAGAGGGGCGACTGATAACGCAGTTCAAAAATTTTATCTGGAAGACTATGGAATCCACAGAACAATTCCGGAGACTACTATCTTGAGGTTTGTATTCCGGGGATTTTGTGGTAGGCGCTGCCAGGGGCATCCACACTTATCGGGTGGTATGCCCCCTTTAGCTGTATATAGAACTTTAGTTTATAGAAACATTGGCGGCGGCAGGGCCTTTTTGGCCTTGCTCGAGCTCGAAAGTCACCCGATCGCCTTCGCTCAGGCTCTTAAAGCCGCTAGCGTTGATGGCTGAATGATGAACAAACACATCCGGTCCGTCTTCCTGCTCGATGAAACCAAAGCCTTTTTGGTCATTAAACCATTTTACAGTACCATTGGTCATGATAATATCCTCCTTTCATTTTTTATTCAAAATCTTAAATCTGGAGGATACTTCATATGAGTACAGAATTTTCCTGCAGAAAAAAACTGCCCCGCCATCCGCTGATGGCCGAGGCCGCGTTGAGTTAATAGTATAATAAGCCTGTTTAAGTCGAAAGCAAGCTTATTGTTGAAATAAAAAAATATTCACCTTCAGCGCCGCGCATGTTTTTTTTGAGAAATGACTGGTTTTATCAACAATATTAAAGCGCATCGCAACCAAACCCCCGTGAAATTTATGCTCAGACCCGCCGGACAATTTTCTTGACAGCGTCACCCGTTTTATAGCATAAGTTTTCTAACTTTACCCTTGCAGTCTTAGTCACATCAGGATTAATTCGAATATCCTAACCCTAATGGCCCATGATCAGCAACCAGGGACACCAACTGGATAATTATCTGTTTAAAGTAGATAAAACAAATCTTTAATCCTTCTTTCGTATTTATGTCTTATTTCTCCCTTCTTAATCCGGTTAGTGGGGTTGAGTATGGTTGATCCGTTGCTTCGCATAGAAGGCCTGCACACCTATTTTTCCACTGAGGATGGCATAGTCAAAGCCGTCAGTGGTCTTGATTTGACTCTATCTGAGGGTGAAACCCTGGGTCTGGTCGGGGAGTCCGGCTGCGGCAAGAGTGTGACGGCCCTGTCTATCATGCGACTGGTCCAACAACCGGCCGGCCGGATCGTCCGGGGACGTATCATTTTTGAGGATAACGACCTGGCCGGACTGACGGATGAGGAAATGCGCCATATTCGGGGAAACCGTATTTCCATGATTTTTCAGGAGCCCATGACCTCCTTAAACCCGGTCTTCAAGATCGGAAACCAGATTGCCGAGACCTATCAACTCCATCAGGGACTCCGACACCGGGTGGCTCTGCAGAGATCCATCGAAATACTGGCAAAGGTCGGCATTCCGGATCCGGCCAAACGCATCAAGGAATACCCCCATCAAATGAGCGGCGGGATGCGCCAGCGAGTCATGATCGCTATGGCCTTGGCCTGCAATCCCGACGTGATCATTGCCGATGAACCCACCACCGCATTGGACGTCACGATTCAGTCTCAGATTCTTGACCTGATGAACCAACTCAAACTGGACTTTGGCGCTTCGATCCTGCTGATCACCCACGACCTCGGGGTGGTCGCCGAGATGGCTCAGCGGGTAGCGGTGATGTACGCCGGTAAAATCGTGGAGCAAGCTCGTGTGGTGGATCTGTTTGCCGAACCGAAACACCCCTACACGTTGGGTCTAATGGCCTCTATTCCAAAACTGGACGAACCGGTGCCGCCGGACCGGATACTTAAAACCATCCCGGGAGTTGTCCCTAGTTTACGGGACCTTCCCCCCGGATGTGCTTTCCAGGACCGTTGCAGTCGGGGGGTTGAGCGATGTTTAAAGGAAGATCCCATCATGGTTAATTTGGGATCCGACCACCAGGTGAGGTGCTGGCTGTATGCCGGATGACAATCTTCTGGTCATAGAAGGCCTGAAAAAATATTTTCAGCTCGGCAAAGGGTTTCTCGGCCGCAAGGCAGACACCGTAAAGGCTGTCGATGGAATCGATTTGACCGTGCGAAGGGGAGAGACGCTGGGTCTGGTGGGTGAGTCCGGCTGCGGCAAAAGCACCCTGGGCAATTGTATCCTGCGGTTGGAAGAGCCCACCTCCGGCAGAATCTTTTTTGAGAACAGGGACATTCTTGCGCTGGATGATAAATCGATGCGGCAGCTTCGGCGCAATATGCAAATCATATTCCAGGACCCGTACTCATCGCTGAATCCGCGCAAGACCGTGGGTCAGATCATTGGGGAAGCCTTTCGCATTCACGGTCTACTGACGCCGAAGGAACGACAGGAGCGGATAAGGGAGCTGTTGTCCGTGGTGGGGCTGATGCCGGAACATACCCATCGATATGCGCATGAATTCAGCGGAGGGCAGCGACAGCGCATCTGTATTTCACGCGCCCTGGCCTTGAACCCGAAGCTGATTATCGCCGATGAGCCGGTTTCGGCCCTGGACGTCTCGGTTCAAGCTCAAATTCTCAACCTCCTGGTGAGGCTGCAAAATAAATTTAACCTGACCTACATCTTTATTTCCCATGATCTGAGCGTGGTCCGGCATATCAGTGATCGTATTGCGGTGATGTATCTCGGAAAGATAGTGGAACTAGCACCGTTTCAGGAACTTTACCGGAGACCCTTACACCCCTACACCGAATCACTGCTCGCGGCGGTGCCGTTGGCCAATCCCCTGATCCGGAGAAAAAGAGCACCCCTGACCGGAGACGTGCCGTCACCCATCAATCCTCCGGCAAACTGCAGATTTCATCCCCGCTGCAGCTATTGTGAACGCATCTGCAGCCGGGAGATTCCCACCCTGGATGAGATTGAGAGCGGCCATTACGTGGCCTGTTTTTTTCCTAGAAACGGAGGTTAACCTAAAACCATTTTTCAACAAAAGGGAGGATCAGATGAAAACTCAATTTTTTGGACGAATTTGGCTTGGTTTAATTATGACGGCAGCACTGATGCTGGCGCCCGCGGCAGAGATCAGCGCCGAACAACTGGCCAAAGAACAGGTTGCCCGGCTGGCTGTGGGCGTCAATGACATCGGAACCGTGGATCCGCATTTTGCCGTGAAAATCGGAGAAAGTCCGATTGTCCGCATGGTCTATGAATCTTTGCTGCGGCACCCCCCCGGTGAAATCAATATCGAAAAGATCGAACCTTCTTTAGCCGAGCGTTGGGAAGTCGCTGCCGACAAGCTGACCTGGACGTTCTATCTGCGCAAAGGCGTCCAGTGGCATGAGAATTACGGAGAGTTCACCGCCGAGG
>JBAVYC010000163.1:0-1787 GCA_049698595.1 Desulfobacterales bacterium
TAATTGGACACTTCCTGTTTCAACAATCGTAACACTCTAAAATTATGACTATAATTTACCCAATCAACCATTCAACCAGTAAACCAGTAAACTATTCAACGAGGCCTGAACTACTGTATTTTCATTGCGATATGGATGTTTGACTATTCAACTTAAAGAACCTTAAAAGGAGCACACCATGAAATTTGTCGTCATCGGAGCAGATGCCGCCGGCATGAGTGCCGCCAGCCGCGCCAAACGCAACCAGCCGGAAATGGATATCACGGTCCTGGAAAAAACCATGGACGTTTCATACAGCGCCTGAGGCATCCCCTACAATCTGGCGGCGCCGGAGAGAGACATCGAGGATCTGATCGTTCGACCTGCCCAGGTATTTCGTGATAAACAGGGCATTAATCTGTTGACCGGCCATTGTGCCGAAAAAATCGATCCGGGCAAACAAACGGTGTCCGGTGTAACCTTGGGCGGCGGTCATTTCGAGTTGCCCTATGACCGTTTGCTGATTGCAACCGGCAGTTCCGCCGTCGTGCCTGATCGCGCGGGATTTGAGGCCCCGGGCGTCATGGTGGTCAAAAGCCTTGAAGACGGCCGTAATATCAAGAACTTCCTGAAAGACAACATTGTCAAGAAAGCCATTATTATCGGGATGGGCTACATTGCCCTTGAAATGTGCGAATCCCTGGTCGGGCTAAATATTGCGGTGGAGATGGTCAAACCCAATCCGGTGTTTATGCCGTGGCTGGAGCCGTCTATGGCTCGGGCCGTCAGAGAAGGGCTTGAAGCCAAAGGGGTCGGTGTTTATGCCGGTCACACCGTTGAACGTATCGAAACATCCGGCGACGGTCTCAAGGTCATCTGCCCGGATTTAACCCTCACCGCAGATATGGTGCTGGTCGGCATCGGCGTAAACCCCTGCAGTCGGATAGCCGCAACTGCGGATCTTGAACTGGGGGTAAAAAAATCCATTGCGGTGGATCGGAATTTACGCACCTCAGATATAAACATCTATGCCGCCGGCGACTGCGCGGATGCCTACCACGTCGTGACTGGAGAAAAAACCTGGGTTCCGCTGGCCCTGCGGGCCAACCGGAGCGGCTGGGCCGTGGCGGATAATGTCTGCGGCAAGGATGTTGCCCTGGATGGCGTTGCCGGCACGTCTGTTTTCCGCGTGTTGGATTTCGAGGTGGCGCGCACCGGGCTGAGCGTATCGGAAGCTGAAAAATTCGGGTTCGAGCCGGTCGAGAATATGATCAAATCCGGTTCCAAAGCGCATGCCCATCCGGGCAACACAACCATCATGGTAAATATGATCGGGGATAAAAAATCAGGCCGCCTGCTGGGCGTGCAAATGGTGGGAACGGAGGGCGTGGCCCATCGTATCAACGCCCCGGCAGTGGCGCTGCACGCTAGTATGACCGTCCAAGAATACTGCCAGACCGATCTGGCCTACGCACCGCCTTTCGGGCCGACCTGGGACCCCACCTTGACGGCAGCCAATCAGCTGTTAAAGAAGATGTAAGAAATGACGAAGGACGAATTATGGAATCGCTTCGCTCTGTCTTCTACCTTTGATGACAAACGGATTTCACCAGGACGATCCAAACCCTATGAAACAGGAGCAATAAATGAAAAGCTACCGCAAAGAATTATGGTTTGAGATACCCACCCGCCGTGCTTTCATCAACATCACCCCAGAGGTTGAGGAATGTCTGCGGTCAAGCGGAATCAAAGAAGGCCTGGTGCTGTGCAACGCGATGCACATAACAGCGTCGGTTTTTATCAACGAC
>JBAVYC010000164.1:0-7028 GCA_049698595.1 Desulfobacterales bacterium
GTTCTATCCTGGGCCACTTTGCCTTTGTAGGTTGGGTTGAGCCTACGCCAGGCTTTGTTGGGTTTCGTTGCACTCAACCCAACCTACATTTTGCCGGTGTTATTGCGGAATGCGAAACCCAACAACGGCCGATTTCGGAACCGAGTCCCAAAAGTTTCTATTCCGATCAGACTGGATGCTTTTCGGGCCAGCGGCGGGCCTGAAACCTTAACACTGAAACCTTCAGTATCGGACAACAGGTTGTCAGAAAAAGGCCCCCAAGGGCCTAACAACATTCTCATCTAGATTCCCAAAAATCTTCGCGGGCCGACCAATCCCAGGTGGTTTTCGCTCGGCCACCCTTCTTTTTATCGATATCTACCAATCTATCCACCCACAGTTCCTGTATTCTTAGTTCGCCGTGAACGCGAACATTTTTGTAGGCATGTCTGGCTTTCACCGATCGATTCAGGTTTGGCATAAAATAATATTCGCCGCTCGGTATTACTAAAACAAAATCGGGCTCCAGGGCGATGTGATTGTCATCGTTAAAGCATTCCGTCTGGTAGTGGGTGCACTTCGCACCCTGTATAATTCCTTCAAGTTCGACTTTTTCGCCGGCACTAACCAGGGTGGCAGACAGCGCCATGGTGAAAAAAAATATCGCTAGCCAGATAACGGGAAATCTACTTTTTGCGATACGTTTCATGATTGCCTCCTTTTGCAAAATTAATGATGTAATTTAATTAAATCTAAATCATAAATTTGTCAAAGGCAAATTTTAAATTTATAATATTTTTTGGTCCTTATTCACAAATTATTGTTGAAATCTATATTTTTTAACAGTATGAAATAATTAAGGCCGCTTCACATTTGACACAAATGACTTTGAATGCTCGATAACAATGAAGTCCAGTTCTGAACGTTAATCTTGAATTCGGGGAATGTCGGCGGCTTATGAATTGAAAGAAGATTTTTAATGGGTTCGTCAACCGCTAGCCTGCAAAGGGGGTGATATCGATGAATCTGTAATGCATTTCCCGGTGGTCGATCGAAGAAATAGGCTTTTAAGAAGAATTAGGCTTTCGATAGGTTATGGTTTGTAACTCATCCAAACTAAGATTCGGGAGGATAACATGATGAAGAAAAAAATTCATAGGATTTTTATTGGATTGGCGTTGGCAACGGCGAGCATGATGATCCTCGCCCCGGCTTACGCCCTAGATTTTGCCATCTCCGGCCAAGTCAACCGGGCGGCCCTGTATGCCGATGACGGGACTTCCGCCAAATGGTTTTTTGTGGACAATGACAACTCCTCAACCCGGTTCCGTTTCAGAGGGTCCAACGATTTCGAGGGTGGTTGGAAAGTCGGATTTCTGTGGGAAGTGGAGATGCAATCCAATGCATCCAATAAGGTGTCTATTCAAAATGATGCAGATACCACGGATGTCACCTTCAATGAACGGCATATGGATGTCTGGATTGAAAAATGGGGCACCCTGCGACTGGGCCAGGGCGATACGGCCACCAACGGTACCTCCGAAGTCGATTTGTCCGGCACGGACGTCGCGGCTTATTCGAGCGTTGATGATGTCGGTGGTAATTTCGAGTTCAGAGATAATGGCGTTGGCACCGGCATTACCGTCAGTGACTCCCGCAGTAATTTCGATGGACTGAGCCGGAAAGACCGGGTGCGCTACGACACTCCCAGGTGGGCGGGGTTTTTTGCCTCCGGCAGTATTGAACAACAAAGCCAGTGGGATGTGGCGGCCCGTTATGCCGGGAATTTCGGCTGGGCCAGATTTGCCGCTGCCGCCGGCTACGCTAATTTCGGCACCTCGAGTGAAACGAGAGACGATGAAATCAGCTCATCGGCCTCGATGCTTTTTGATTTCGGCTTGAATTTCACAGCTTCGTATGCATACCAGTGGCGGGATAACAAAAATCCGTGGAATCTTTACGGTAAAATCGGTTATAAGTTTCTGGAAAAACACGCCGCTTCGGTTCAATATTCCCGGACCCAAAATTTATCAGCGGATGACGACAAAGGCGATACCTTCGCCATCGGTTACGTATTTACCCCCTGGGAAAGTGTCGAATTTTATGGTACCTATCGTTTGTTCATGCTCGACCGTGATGAGGGCAGCGATCCGGATGACATCAACATCGTTATGTCCGGTATTCGGGTGAAATTCTAACAAGGATATTATGGTATGTTTAAAATTAAACCTAAAAACTGGATGATTCTGGCAGCCGGCCTGCTAATTTTTGCGTTGGCCGGCTGTCACGCCAGACCTGATGAAAAACAGCTGGATGAATGGAAGAATATTGAAGGTCCCGGCGAAATGAAATCGGGGCCCGGCCTCTTCACCGGCCAGGATGGGGAGTTGACCCTCTACGATTCGAAAGGGGGCGGTTTATTGCAGAAGAAAGGGGAAGCCGAGGCTGCCAAACCTGCCGCCGAGAAAACCGCGCAAACTAACGCAGCCGCCGGTGCCGGTACGGCGGCCGGTACGTCTGATAAAGGCCAAGAATTCCAGGAATTCCAGGAATATCAGCAATGGAAAAAAGAAAAACAGGAATTTCATAAGTATCAGGAGTGGAAAAAATCCGCCAAGGATTCTCCTGATTTCAAAGAATACCAGGAGTATCAGCAATGGCAGAAATCCGCCAAAGGCTCATCTGATTTCAAGGAGTTCCAGGCGTATCAGGAGTGGAAAAAATCCGGCCGGAGTTCAGCTGATTATAAAGAATTCCGGGAATGGAAGGAATTTAAAGCCTATCAGGAGTGGAAGAAGAGCCAGCAATAAGAATTCCTCGTTAATAGGAATTTCCATTTTGGGGACACGGATGAACACGGATTACCAGGATATTAAAAGTTACAAAAAACCAAATATCTGTGGAAATCTGTGTCCTGATTTAAAGCAACCAAAATTGTCTAAACACACTATAGACCATCTGAATCTGTTTCGAGTGTTTTATCAAGTATCCGGATCATATCTTGTGTTAGAATAAATCTCCTCGCCCTTTCGGGAAACGTTATATAGGAAAAATGATTTTGCCGACGTTTTTCCCCTCCTGCGAGGATAGCAGATACCGACTGAATCTATCCAGAGCTTTCCTTTTTTTTGCTATGATTTGGGATGAACTCAATTCCATTTCCTTTTTCCAATCACACCAGAACAAACTATTTTATTGAATATGTCATTTTTATCCGTTTTTATCAATTAGAGATTGAATATTTTCGATTGGGTATTGACATAAAAGCATATTTATGTAATTTATGCGATTATGAGAACAACAGTAGATCTACCGGACCATGTCCTAAGGCGTGCCAAGGCGGCAGCTGCTTTGGATGGGAAGAGTCTTAAGGCGTTTTTAAAGGAAGCCGTAGTGCACGAGCTGGAGCGTTGCGTTGAAAAGAAAATCGCCCGAAAGAAGGTTTCTCTTCCGCTAGTTCCCTCAAGTCGTCCCGGCACATTGCAACTTAATGCGGATGACATCGTGCACATCCTAAGCCAGGAGGATCAGCATGCACTTGCCGGACATTAACGTCTGGCTGGCGCTGGCCTTCGAGGTCCACTTTCATCACGGGTCGGCAAAAGCTTGGTTTGAAGGAACAGAACCCGACAGTTGCGCTTTTTGCCGGCTCACCCAGCAGGGATTTCTTCGGCTGGCAACAAATCCTGCGGTCTTTAAGGATGAGGCGGTTACGATGGATGTTGCGTGGTCATGCTATGACAAACTGCTTGAGGATGAACGGGTGTATTTCATGCGAGAACCTGAAGGGCTTGAAAAGGCATGGAGAGTCAGCACACGTAATCGAGGATATTCCCACAGGGTGTGGAACGATGCGTATTTAGTGGCCTTTGCTCGGACTGCAAACCTTGAGATTGCAACCTTTGATCAGGGTTTTAGAGAATACAATACTATCAGCGTAACTATCTTGCCTTAAATATGCAGATATTGGGGTATTTTTTTTATTGACATACAACATGTTGTATGAGATTGTTAAGTGTTTTCAATTAAACAGGTTGATTTAACAATAGTTCGTTCTTTCGGCACCGATTTCTTCTCACAGCAAACCGGACGGTTTTCGTTTTTCGATCAATAAGGCTCACAATACCAGCAGTCTTGCGGCAGAAATGAACGGTGCCCTTTTCATCGGAATCACATTCCCGGGTTGAAAATTTCTTAAAAAGGTATACCTTCTTATGGCGAACTGTTTTTACGTTTTGTTGGCGTACGGCCGGCAGAAATCGAATTAAAATCAGAAACCCAAAAGCGATATTCAATCGGTCACAGGAGATGTTCAATGGGGCAATCAGGCAAATTTTTAGTTACCAACGAAGGGCGTTTTGATCTGAGCACGAACATGTGGGACGACCAGCTGTTTTCCGACATTCTGGTCCGGGACAACCCCATTGACACGGAAAAAGCCATGGGCATCAGCCGAGCCCTGCGGGCAGAAATTCTACGGATGGAGTTTCAAACCATCACCATGCCGTTTATCGAAAAAATGATCGAGGCTAAACTAATGGAATTCGGAATGACCAAACCTTCTCCGATCCGGCTGGACCAGTCCATCTTTGTAGAAAGCCGTCTGGTTCTCTCGGATAATGCCAGAAGGGTGCTGCGCAGAAGATATCTAAAGAAAGACAGTCACGGCAAAATCATCGAGACCCCGGAGAAAATGTTCAGGCGGGTGGCCAGTCATATTGCCAAAGCGGAAAAAAAATACGGCGGAGATGAAAAGCGTGTCAAGGAACTGGAAGAGATCTTTTATAAGATCATGACCGAATTTAAATTTTTGCCAAATTCCCCCACCCTGATGAATGCCGGACGTCGCCTGGGACAATTGGCGGCCTGTTTTGTGCTACCGGTCGAAGACAGTATGGACGGTATCTTTGGCGCGCTGCGAAACGCTGCCCTGATTCACAAATCCGGCGGTGGTACGGGTTTTGCTTTTTCGCGGCTACGGCCGAAAAACAGCATGGTGGGCACCACCGGTGGTGTGGCCTCGGGGCCGGTTTCATTTATGAAAATATTTAACACGGCCACCGAACAGGTCAAGCAGGGCGGTACCCGCCGAGGGGCCAACATGGCCATTTTAAAAGTGGACCACCCGGATATCATGGAATTCATCTTCAGCAAAAGGGACAACGCTGATCTGAACAATTTCAACATTTCCGTGGGCGTTTCCGACGCGTTTATGAAAGCGGCCGCCGATAAAGCGGAGTATGATCTGATCGACCCCCGGAATCAAACGCATGTCGGCAAATTGAATGCGGCCGAAGTTTACCATGCATTGGTAAAACAGGCCTGGAAAAATGGCGATCCGGGTATCATTTTCCTGGATCGAATCAACCGTGACAACCCCACCCCGGTCCTCGGTGAAATCGAGAGCACCAATCCCTGCGGCGAGCAACCGCTGCTGCCGCTGGAAGCATGTAATCTGGGTTCCGTCAATTTGGCCAAATTTGTGGTTGAAAACGGAGATGGACCGATGATCGATTTTGAGGGATTAAAAGAGATCGTCACCTTGGCGGTCCGTTTTCTCGACAACACCATCGATGTTTCAAAGTATCCACTGCCTGAAATCACGGCTATGGTGCGCGGCAATCGTAAAATCGGTCTGGGCGTCATGGGTTTTGCGGACATGCTGTATCAATTGAATATCTCCTATGACAGCGAGGAAGCGCTGGAAGCCGCCGATGCCGTAATGCAATTCATTCAGGAAACCGCCCATGATGCTTCACGGAATCTGGCGGAAGAAAAAGGGGTATTTGAAAATTACAATCAGAGCATTTATAAAGACCAGGGCATCAAATATCGCAATGCCACCACAACCACGATTGCCCCCACCGGAACCCTCAGTATCCTCGCAGGATGTTCCAGCGGTATCGAACCCTTATTTGCGTTGAGCTTTGTGCGAAATGTCATGGATAATGACAAACTGCTGGAAGTAAATCCCTATTTTGAAAAAGTGGCTACCGAAAGAGGTTTTTACAGTCGTGAATTGATGGATACCATTGCCAAGACGGGCAGTATCCGGGAAATAACGGAAATCCCCGAAGACGTGCGCCACGTGTTCGCAACCGCTCACGATGTGTCATCCGATTGGCATGTCCGCATGCAGGCCGCTTTTCAGAAGCATACGGACAATGCCGTATCTAAAACGGTCAACCTGCCCCACGACGCCACCGAAGGTGATGTCGCTAAAGTATATGATCTGGCCTTTCAACTCGGCTGCAAGGGTGTGACCATCTACAGGGACGGCAGCAAGGAAAACCAGGTTCTTTCGTTTACTCAAAAAGTTAGCAAAGAAGACGGGTTTATGACGGCTGTCAAGGAACGACCGGAGACCTTGGGAGGCTTTACCACTAAAATTAAAACCGGCTACGGCGCTCTCTATGTGACCGTAACCGAATTCGATGGACAACCTTTCGAAGTGTTTGCCACCATCGGCAAATCGGGGAGATCTACGACTGCCAAAACAGAAGCCATCGGCCGTCTGGTATCCCTCGCCTTGCGATCGGGTGTTAAGGTCGATAAAATTGTCGATCAGCTGAAAGGCATCGGTGGGGAGTATCCAATTTTTCAAGACGGCGGGCTGGTGTTGTCCATTCCGGATGCCATCTCGCGGGTACTGGAAAGACGTTATGTGACCGGTACAAATGCCCAAAAAAATCACAAAAGCCAGTACAGCCTAATGGGAGAAAAATGCCCGGAATGCGGACAAACCGTCAGCTTTGAGGAAGGCTGTATGATGTGTCATTTCTGTGGCTTTAATAAGTGCGGCTAAAAATTTTATCTTTGGATAGGGCCCCGGGTTCTTTCCAAAGATAAAATATCTGAAATGAATTGCCCTTTGAGCGATAGCGCCATCGGCCATCACGATCACCCGCTGCAGAAAAACGGCAAAAAAGCGCTGGCGGCCCAGATGCTTTTTGTGCTGTTTGCCTTCGGCCTGGTTGCATTCTTCCGCGATCGACCTCAGTTTCACACCCTGGGAATTGTCTTTGTCTCAATTGTACTGGAGGCTTTTC
>JBAVYC010000165.1:0-1704 GCA_049698595.1 Desulfobacterales bacterium
TCCTTGGCCTGCAGAAGTAATTTTTTCATTTTTTGCAGGTTAAAAATATAAGCCAGCAAAAAAGAAATTCCGACTGAAAAGTATAGAGCGGCCGGTGACAGCCAGCGGTTCAAACTTGCGAAGGTAAAAAATGTGACCAGCGAGATCGTCAACAGACCCAGAAAACCGATTAACATAGCACTTAAGCTGTCAAATCTGATAAACATAAAAAAGCAAAATACCGCCAAAACAATCGCAAAGATCCATCTGATCCATTGTCCGATCGGATGGATATTGCTTTTGTCCAAAAGATTGTTGAGGATATGCGCATGTACTTCTACGGCGGGCATTCTGTTTCGACCGTTAGTAAACGGGACCAGAATACCCTCATGCAGACCGGCAGTTGTCATTCCCACCAAGACAATTTTATCGGCAAAAAAGGAGGGCGGCCATTGACCTTCAAGGATGTCTGCAACCGAAAAATACCGAAAAGTGCTGGGGCCACCATAGAAATTAATCCACATGCCGTCGGATTGGATAATACTGTCAGGAAATTTCTGTTGTGAATTTTTATGCTGAATTTGCGGCTGGGGAAATTTTTCACCCTTGATGACAGCGTTTATCGCCTCAGCAAAGGAAAAAATGGAATTGGATTGGTGGGAGATCGTATGAAAAACCTCCTTTACAAATCCGTCGACGCCCTGTTCCAGATGAGCATGCCCGAGTGCGGCCGGAGAAAATGCCTTTTGGGGATACGAAATATTAAATGTACGATCAAAATAAACAGGCAGCACGACCCTGGCATGCTGGGTGATTGCGCCGGAAATGCGCGTATCCTCCTCAGAAGGCTCTGACAAAATGAGGTCAATTCCAACCACCGCGGCCTGATCGAGAATGCCAAGCAAGTCTGCGTAATAGGAACGCCGGATGGGCCATCTTCCCAGCTTGGCAAGCGTTTTTTCATCTATAGCGGCAATTATGATACGGTCGTCGTGTTTGCGCTCGCCTCTTAGTCTGAAGGCGAGATCATAGCAGTAATTGTTAATGCCGGCCAACAATCCGGTGTCTTCAAAAAATAATACGGCGGCAACAAACACAAAAACGAGGCCGACGAAACGCGCTTTGTCGCTATTTTTAATTAAGCTAAGGCTCATTTGTTAAGAGGTGCTTTATTTGAACATTGAAAACCCGGTCCTCTGGGCCAGTCGAAGATCCCGTCGCCGGGGGTCAGAAGTGATTGGCTCTGCCATAGATTAAGTCTGTCCCTGGTTTCAGGTGTCAGCCCAGCCGCTGGCCTGAAAAGCGGCCAGTTTAATCGAAAAAGAAACGTTAAATGGCGAAGATTAAAATACGGCAAAAATAGGAATGGATTCTAATCATTAAAAGACAATTGGACAGGATCATCGGGATAGAACGGCCTTCGGCCGAAAGGGCTCCTCGCCGAAGGCGAAAAAAATCCCGTCAATCTTGTAAATCCTGTCTAAAAAAATAAAATTGAGTCCATTCCTCTGAAGTTTCACTCGAGCGGCGCCGCTGGCCAAAACAGCGGCCAGTTTAATCGAAATAGAAACTTTGGAGGGTCGGTTGCGAAATCGGCCGTTGTTGGGTTTCGCAATTCGCAATAACACCGGCATGGTGTAGGTTGGGTTGAGTGCAACGAAACCCAACAATGCCTGCAGTAAGCTCAACCCAACCTACAAAATGCAAAGTGGCCCAGGATAGAAC
>JBAVYC010000166.1:0-2277 GCA_049698595.1 Desulfobacterales bacterium
GTTGAATCCCACTTTCAGTGGGGTCGCAGAGCGACATTCAACAAGGCAGGCACGGACACACACAGACTAAGTATATATATTCCCATATACAGGAACGTACAACTTTAGGAATGGATTATAGTAAAAAAAGAATCCACTCAAATTACAAAGAGTCATAAATGCCTCGAACTGCTAATAAAATGCCCGCAAGCTACCCGGCAATGCTGGAGGATATCAAGTCCCGTATTCACGCTGCCCAGATCAGGGCTGCTCTATCAATTAATCGCGAATTGATTGAACTTTATTGGGATATCGGGAAACTTATCACGGCGCGCCAAAAAAATGAGGGTTGGGGAAAGTCAGTAGTTGAGTGTCTATCTGCTGATCTTCGAAATGAATTCCCTCAAATCGCCGGTTTTTCGCCAAGAAACATTTGGAGGATGCGGTCCCTTTACCTTGCCTGGACCAAGGGGATCCAAAAACTGACACAAGCTGTGGCAGAATTAGACGGTGAGAATCTGCCACTGCCTGTGGCAGAAATTCCGTGGGGCCATAATATACTTCTTCTGGGAAAACTAAAGAGCCCATCAAAGAGGCTCTGGTATGCTATTAAAACCAAAGAACTTGGTTGGAGTCGAAGTGTCCTTGTTCACCAAATCGAATCAGACCTGTACGGAAGACAGGGCAAAGCAATCACAAACTTCCCTGAGACGCTACCAGCGCCCCAATCCGATCTTGCCAACCAACTTCTCAAGGATCCATATCACCTGGATTTCCTAGCCATTGGTCCTGATGTCAAAGAGCGACAATTGGAAATGGCGCTACTGGACCGTTTGAAAAATTTTCTTTTGGAACTCGGCAAGGGTTTTGCGTTCGTCGGCAGTCAGGTCCATCTGGAAGTCGGCGGCAAGGATTTTTATCTGGATCTACTCTTCTATCATTTACACCTTCGGTGTTATGTTGTGATTGATTTAAAAGTTGAGGAATTCAAGCCGGAGTTTGCCGGCAAAATGAATTTTTACTTGGAGGCAGTGGATGGTCTGGTGCGACATCCTGACGATAATCCTTCCATTGGGCTAATTCTGTGTAAAGAAAAGAATAAAATCATTGTCGAGTTTGCTTTAAAAAATTCCAGACATCCGGTAGGTGTAGCCGAGTACAAATTAACCAATAGATTACCCAAGAAATATCAGACTGAATTGCCGACACCAAAAGAATTGAGGGACCAACTCAGAAAGGCCGCGAAATCAACGTCGATGAATAAGGGGCCTGCCTAATTAGGCGAAGTAATAGTTTCTGCCCGGTCTGCCGCGTCATAGTCACGCTAAAACGTGACGGCGGGAAGGGCGCGGATTTATATTTTTTTCGTCCTCTCAACGAAAAGAAATAAAAAAGAAACTCTCTGCGAACTCTGTGACTCGAGCGCAGCGGGCGGTGAATAAAAAACAAAACTAAAAATCTGAAGGGCGTTAAAATTTTCCTTAGTCAAGAACGCCCTTGAGTTTTTCCAAAGATTTTGGCTGAAAATGCAAAAATGCCCTTTTTGTTACGATAAAATCAGAGACCGCATCGTCGCCGAACAAAACTCGGTCGTTGCGATACAGGATAGTTGTCCGGTTACCGATGGGCACCTTTTAGTCGTCCCAAAAAGACACATGGAAGATTATTTTTCTCTGAACGAAGCTGAAAAAAAAGGCATTGACGTCCTGATTTTGAAACTGAAAAACCGCATCATGGATAAAGATCAGTCTGTCACCGGTTTTAATATTGGAACCAATGTCGGAGAATCCGCCGGACAGACTATCTTTCATGCGCATATACATTTAATACCCAGGCGCGAGGGGGATACCCCCCATCCCCGCGGTGGGGTAAGAGGTGTGATTCCCGAAAAAATGTCATATTGAGCAAAGAAAAATTTGTCATTGGTCTTTTGACGAAGGGCTCATGAGTGTCGGCACGAAATATGAAGTGCTCGTTTCAAAAGCTGTTAACATCAATCAAAATTATCCCGGTCATATTTTAACGCTGTCTGATCGAAATATTATAAAACCTGAAAAGATAGATTTCTGGCCGGACCAGAAAAATCTTGCGTGGCACAGGGGAAAAGTTTTTTGCAGGTGAAGTTTTGTCAATACTATTGGGTCAATATTTAGTTTTAAATGGTTGATTCCTTGTGGTTTATTGACCCACAATTTTCCATATTCTTGACATGGTGTGAAGAATGAAGACGCGACCCCCATGTTTTCTCTGAAAGTGTGTATGATGCGGTGTTGCCTGTGCTTCTGAAGGCGCTTGATG
>JBAVYC010000167.1:0-1609 GCA_049698595.1 Desulfobacterales bacterium
CCACGAATCCGACCAATATGTGCTGGAGGCGTTTGATTCCGGTGCCGACGGCTATTGTCTGAAAGATGCCGGACGAAATGAGCTGATGGTGGCCGTCGACAGCGTGCTGCAAGGAAAGCGCTATATCAGCCCGACGATTTCGGACAACGTCCTGGAAGGCTATTTGACCGGCCGCAAAAAGCTAAAATCCAAAACCTCCTGGGACACCATCACCCAGCGTGAAAGAGAGATCTTGAAACTGCTGGGAGAAGGGTATCAAAACAAAGAAATTTCCGATATGCTGCATATCAGTGTAAAAACGGTCGAAAAACACCGGGCCAATATTATGAACAAGCTGGATCTGCACAATGCCGCCGCATTGACGGCGTATGCCATCGAGCATGATCTGGTGACGAAGAAGGGTCGAGAGGTTTGAGACTACGCCCGCCCTTCGGCTTTCCGACTTCGCTCTTCGAGTTACGAGGGGACAGGTCGACCCCACACGCAGGGTTCAACGTTCCGGGTTTAAAGACCCACCAGCCGGCGATCTTCAAACGTTTCAATCACTTCATAGTTTTTTTGCGGCCAATCCATCGACCGGTATACATATTTCTTCCCATCGTTCTACAGGATATACCCTATTTACAGACTCATCTCCGTTGGATACATTTTGCCCCAAAAGCCCCTGAATAAGGGTAAATCTTCATAGTGTACCAAAAAACAAAATTTGTAGAGTCGACCACCGTGCCGACCTTCAGCGGACAGCCACTGTGGGCTTCGCTACACAAAATAGCTATAGAAGATTAACCATATTTACTAAACTATATCAATTTGTGGGACTAGTTATGTTGATATAATTTATGAAATATTTGGATGAATCAGTACCATCTGCTAAATCTGCGAAAAAAAAAGGAGGAATTATCGTTGATGGATTCGAATCAATCAAACCTGCCGTCCCCGGAAGATATGAACGTTGGGTTGTATCATTTCATTCGAGAAAACAACGATCAGGGCGTCGCCTTACGCCAAGAGGGTGAGTTGGACGAGGCCATCGCAAATTATGACAGGGTATTGTCGATCAAAGGAGATGTCGCGGTAGTATACAACAACCGCGGAGTCGTCTGGTTGGAGAGGGGGAACCCAGACCGGGCCATCTCGGACTTCGACAAAGCCGTCGATATCGCCCCGGATTTTGCGGCGCCTTATTACAATCGCGGAATCGCTCATCGGAAAAAAAGAAACCTGGAGCAGGCGATTGCCGATTTTTCCCTGGCACTGGAAAAAGAACCGCATCTGCCCGAAGCATACAACAATCGCGGCGAAGCCTGGAGCCGGAAAGGCGATCTTGAGTGCGCCATTGCCGATTACAGCCGGGCGATTGCATTGGAAGCGGATTTCGTGGCCGCTTATAACAATCGCGGGGAGGCACAGTACAAGAAGCAGAATTTTGATCACGCCATCGAAGATTATAGCCGGGCGCTGAAAATCAATCCGGAGTTCGCGATTGCCTATTTCAACCGCGCATTGGCCTGGTGTGCGCAAAAACAGCCCGAACGGGCATTTGAAAATTTCCGCCGGGTTCTAGAATTGGATCCCGAGCTTTTGAAGGCTCATTGCCGTGTATCGGAGT
>JBAVYC010000168.1:0-2072 GCA_049698595.1 Desulfobacterales bacterium
GTAAAAAGTTGTTGCCAGCTAATAGTTGTGTTTTTGCTAAAACAAAGAAATTGGTTTAACTGCGCTTGATAGTTTTCTCGGGTATTACGGGTATATCCGACTGATTTCATCCATTGCAGATAATCTTCAATGGCCTGCTTTAGAAGCTGATAGATACCGTTATCGTAATGGGGTCCTAATTTTTCTGATGGCCGTTTTTGATCCGTGGTGTCCGTCATGTTTTTTTTCCAAAGCAATGCGTGATGAGTTGATGGATGGTGGCCGGGTCATGGGTTTGCATGTCCTTGGCGGTTTTCAGTGCTGTCGGGCACGATGGGGGTGTTTGCGGCAACGATAATACCTGGAAAAGACGGCCGTCAAAAGCGATCAGATCTTTATCAATCAACAAATCGCGGGCGAGGATATACTCATCGACGGTGATCTGCACAAGGGAGCAGATTTTATCATAACAGTAGTAGGATAGTCCGTTGCGATCGGCGACGATTACCAGAAACAAGTACAGCAAAAGCTCATGGTGGCTGAGGCTGCTCCAAAAGCCCTGTCGCAAAAAGCGATGTTCGATAAAGGCAAAACTGCCGATGATTTTGCGAATGCGATTAGGCTGAAGGGGGTTTTTTTCAACGCGTTGATGCCTTGCTTTGCGATTGCGGTGGTGGATTGTTCTTTGCCCGGCGCATTTGGGATGCGTAGCGGTATTGGCGTCAGCTCTTGCAGCGAGTCGGTCAAGCAGCACTTTGAGATCTTTTGGCGGGTTTTTCATAGAAATTGCTCCCTTGCGATGGATTTGGGAGCTAATTTACATCCTTTTCAAGGGCGGGTCAGTGCCCGTTGGGTGTTGGAAACGACTTTTTTTTAAATTTTTGGCGGTGGGACGGGGACCAAAACCGATCGGCGGCGGTAAAATATACAAATTACCCTCGGCTAGTATCCGCAGTTGAGGTAGGACATAGTCAATGCCGAGAACCGATCGGAAGGACAAAAGGCTGGGAAGACAATCGGCGAAAAGGCCGGGCATTAGTTCGATCAGAATACGCAATGCCACTTTGACCAGAAATATTCGTCGCCTC
The DNA here is from genome assembly GCA_049698595.1 of Desulfobacterales bacterium. Classification (GTDB taxonomy): domain Bacteria; phylum Desulfobacterota; class Desulfobacteria; order Desulfobacterales; family JAFDCJ01; genus JAFDCJ01. Next base: position 1,068 of record JBAVYC010000168.1, read on the forward strand.
ATCCAACGCAACGCACCTGGAAGCTCGATATCTATGCGAATCACATCGGCGGCGGCTTCCTGACTCGGCGAATTTTCGACTTTTGCAACGACATCTTCGATTTCAAGCAGCGTTCCGGGCAAACGTGAGGCCAGACAATCCGGCAGCAAACTAAAGCTCATGTGCCCATCGGCACAGTACCATCGGGCTATTTTGGTGCCCTCGGGAAATTTGCGCGGATAGGTACCATGTTTGCTAAAGCGGCATGCGCCTTGTGGATGAAGCGGACAACGGCTGAGCGTTGCCGCGTGCCAGGCCTGTTGCCGGACGTATTGCTCGGCTGACAAATTTGTGGCATAACGTATTTGCATCACAATTAGGCTGCCACCGAGATAAAAATTTTAAAAGGCACCACCATGGTAAAAATTGGTCGTAATGCCCCTTGCCCTTGCGGCAGTGGAAAGAAATACAAAAAATGTTGCCTCTTGCCAAAAGCCGGCAAGGGACAAAAATATGCCTCAAGTACAAAGTTTGTTCCAGTCTACACGCAACTGGATCAACTGTCCAATAGTGTTGTTGATCTTATCAAACAAAACCGATTGGATGAGGCGGAAGCCGTGTCGCGCAAATTATTGGCTGATTATCCTGATCAAGTGGATGGCCTGAACCGCTTAGCGATGGTATATGAGGCTAGGGGAGAAAAAAGCAAGGCGGCTGACTATTATCGTAAAGCTGCTGATTTTGCTAAGTCCAACCCTGGGTTTGATAAGCAGATGATAAAGTGGTTTCAATCTGAGGCTCGTCGCATGAGGAAAGCAATGTGAAGAAAAAAATAGAATGCTTGATCAAAAGACATCAGATCACATCTCTAAAAAAAAGGAAGAATAAGAATTAAAACCAAAGAAAATACATTTTTTTTCAAAAAACAAGGAAAGAAGATTCAGAAAGCTCGCAACATAATTTGAACTGGCAACAAAACATCTGCCTACCTCTGATTTCAGCCGCGATTTGGAGCAGGGAATGGCT
>JBAVYC010000169.1:0-3099 GCA_049698595.1 Desulfobacterales bacterium
TGCCTCATTGGGGGCAACTTTGGATATGCCCAAATACCTGCTTTTTAACTCATCATTGTCTACAAGATCGGTCATTTTACCGTTATGCACGGCCAACCCGTCATCCAGGATATAATAATGGTCACCAACCATGCTGGCCATATAAAAATTCTGCTCCACCAAAATGACGACGCTGTGCGCTTTAATTTGATTGATGGCTTCAATCAGAGCATCCACGATAATCGGTGCCAGGCCCTTTGACGGTTCATCGATAAGTAGCAAGGAAGTTTCATTGACAATCGCGCGCGCGATGGCCAGCATTTGTTTCTGACCACCGCTCAGAACGCCGGCCTGTGCCTTCCAGAAGTTTTTGAGATCCTTGAACATCTCCAGGGTTCGCGCCAGCCTCTGGCCTGCGGCTTCATCTTCAACCAGCATGGCCACCCGCATGTTTTCCTCCACCGTAAGGTTGGCAAAAATACCCATATCTTCAGGGACAAATCCGATCCCCAGGCGAGCGATTTGATAGGGTTTTTTATGCTGAATCTCTTTCCCCTTGTATACAATTTTGCCTTGCGCGGCCGGCAAAAGGCCCATCACCGTCCTCAGGGTCGTACTTTTGCCGGCACCATTGCGGCCGATGAGGACGGTGACGGCATCGGCCTTGGCCTCAAACGAGAGCCCCTGGAGAATATGATGGTGTCCGATAAAGGTATGCGCGTCTGCTACCTTTAAAATAGTTTCATTCAAGTTTGGCTCCTCCGCCAAGATAGGCCTCCTGAACTTCTTTGCTGCGGTAAATGGTATCCGGATCTCCATCGGCGATCAGCCGTCCGTCCTGCAGCACGGCAATGGAATCCGATAAGGTCATAATCATGTCCATTTTGTGTTCAACCAGAAGAATGGTGCGGTCTCGTGAGGATTTTATTTTCTCGAGGACCTCTAAAATTGCCGGAACTTCTTCCTGTGACATGCCGGCGGTGGGTTCATCCAGAAAAAGAACCTTGGGCTCCAGCGCCATTAGAATCGCCAACTCCAGCTTGCGCTGTTCCCCGTGGGTCAGGGAACTGGCCGGATCCGCCCATTTGTCGTTTAACAGCAGATCCTTGAGAATAGCATAGGCTTCATCCTCGGTTTCTGAGAAATGAAGGTGGTTGCGCCAGAAGTTGAGACCGAATCCCTTGCGTGACTGTATCGCAACCCTGACGTTTTCCAGAACACTCAGAACCGGAAAAATGTTTGTCAACTGAAAGGATCGCCCCATTCCAAGACGAGTCCGCATGGCGGGTCCCAGCCGGGTGATATCCTGTCCCTTGAAAAATACTTTGCCCTCGGTGGCTTTATACTGGCCGGTTAACAAATTGAAAAAAGTGGTTTTCCCGGCACCATTGGGACCGATAATGGATTTCAACGTGAAGGCTGCCACCTGCATGTTGACATGATCAACAGCGACATGCCCGCCAAAGCGGATGGTCAGGTCTTTGGTTTCAATGATCGGTTCTACAATCTTAGCATTCATAACCCGCTCGGTTCTTGATGACCGCAAGTCGAGAGACAGAAAAGCTGGAATGCCGGCAGGCAAGGAAGCTAGGATGCCCTGAAATTGAGGTGTTCAGAAATTTTCTTGGCCTCCGAGCTTTAAAACCAATTCGCCTCGAGCCTCCCGGCCTCCAAGCCTGACTGCCTCCCATCAACTAGCATTTGTTGTTGTCAGCTATATATTGATCTCATTAGCCACTGGGATAGCCACGCCGTCACTTATTCATAATCGGTGGCGCCGTTTCCTCCATCGACAGCTCTTTGGTGAGTACAGGGATGGCCCATTCAACATCCGGTTTAACATCAAGTTGAAAGGCATACATGGCTTGCAAGGCCTGATGGTCTTCCTTTCTGAACTTCATCTTGCCTTTGGGCGTCATAAACTCCATGCCCTCCATGGTTGCAATCAGTTTCTCGGTGTCGGTACCCCCTGCTTTCGTAATCGCTTCCACCACGGCACCGGCAGCCGCAAATCCACCGCAGGTGAAAAAGTCCGGCGGTTCGTTAAAACGCTTGTAATGCTCTTTCACCAGCCAGTCGTTGACTTCGTTCTTGGGATTTTCATAGTAATAGTAGATCGAACCTTTCATTCCCTTAAGCGGCTTCATCATTTTGAGGGCCGCCAGAACATTACCGCCGCTGGTGATTTCGATACCATGTTTGTCGAGCCCGGCCTCCATCAACTGGGCCAACGGACCGCCCTTTCCGGCCCAGATAACCCAGACATACTTGGGCTCGGGCTGGTCCTTGAGCGCCTCGATAATTCTTTGGATCGGCGCCGTAAAATCCGTGCCCTTGGGATCAGAGTACTCCTCATGCACGACCTTGGCACCGAGTTTTTCGGCGGCCTTCTTGTAGGCAGCGATCCCATCCCGCCCAAAAGCATAATCCTGACCGATACAGGCAATACTGACCCCTGCGTTGGAGACCGCAGCCGCATTGGAGATAGCATCCTGACTGGAGTTCCGACCGGTTCGGAATATGTAACGATTCCAATTTTTTCCAGTGATGGAGTCTGCCACCGCCGGTTCCACAATCAAAATCTTTTTAAATTCCTGCGCCACCGGCAAAACGGCCAGGGCAACTCCGCTGCTGGTCGGCCCGATTGCCAGATCCACCTTGTCGTCGCTATACAGTTTGGTAAGCAGCATTTTGGCACGGGCGGCCTTGAGTTGGGTATCCTCGACAACCAGCTTTACATCCCGGTCGATGATCTTATTGGTCCCCTTGGTGAAGTATTCCAGTCCCATCTCAAAGCCGGTAACCTCCGCCTTGCCGTATATCTCATAAGGGCCGCTCAAGCCCTGGATGATACCGATTTTGATGGGATCCGCCGCCATAACGGGGGCTGTGCAAAAAACGACAATCAGGAAAACCAACATACCCAGACAACGAAATTGTTTGACGTTCATTTTACTCCTCCTTTTTTATTTGGTTGTTTATGCCGGATAGCTCGACCCGTGCAGGCCTGCAATCACCGTAAAGATTTCAACTCACATCCATTTTCGCCGCTGATTAAGTATACGTCTCGCGCAAATTGTTTTTGAGAACCTTACCGGCTGCATTACGCGGCAACTGATC
>JBAVYC010000170.1:0-5260 GCA_049698595.1 Desulfobacterales bacterium
AGATTGGCAGCACATCGTGGCCCGGGTGTGGCAAAAAATTGATCCGATTGCCGAGGCCGGGGCTGCCTACCGGCAATCTCAGCCCCACATTACGGTCTACGATCAACCGGCCCGGTTTGTTGAACCGCGTGTGCTGCAAACCGGCTCAGACCGCATCACAGCCGATCGTATTGTACTGGGCGCAGGGGCCCGGCCGGTGGTACCGGAGCTCCCTGGATTGGACAGCGTGCCGTACCACACCTCTGACACCGTGATGCGATTGGTCACCCAACCCGAGTCGGTCCTGATCATCGGCGGTGGCTATATCGGGGCGGAGATGGCCAGTTTTTTCGGCGGTCTGGGCACCCATGTAACCTTGGTGGATCGAGGCGGGGCCTTGATCAAAAATGAAGATGAAGAGATCGCCCAAGCGTTTACGAACATTTATAAGCGCCGTTTTGATATCCTGCTACACGCCCAGGTCCAGCATGTGAGACCCTCTGCCGGTGGCGTCACCGTCACCTTTGATATCGAAGGACGCTCCCACGAAGTAACAGCCCAGACCTTGTTATTTGCCACCGGTCGGCGGCCCAACTCCGACCGCTTAAACGTTAAGGCGGCCGGCCTGGAAGTGGATGATCGCGGTCGGGTTAGCGTCAATGCGTATATGGAAACGTCAGTCCCCGGCATCTATGCCTTTGGCGATCTCGCCTCGCCTTACCAACTCAAGCATATGGCCAATGCCGAAGCCCGGCTAATTTCAAAGCGGCTCTTGGGCGGAGCCAAAATCCCGATGGTCTACGACGGTGGGCCACATGCCATTTTTAGTCATCCGCAGGTCGCCAGTGTCGGCCTGACAGAACGTGCAGCTCAGCAACGTGATATGGATTACGTGAAGGCGACGCGCAAGTATGCGGATACGGCCTACGGGTGGGCCAGTGAAGATACCGATAGCTTTGTTAAAGTGGTGGCGAATCCCACCACCCGACAATTACTTGGGGCCCATATTATCGGGCCGCAGGCTTCCCTGCTGATTCAGCCCTTGGTGCAGGGGATGAAGTTCGGTCAAACCGTCGATGAGATGGCACAGGTGATCTACATCCATCCCGCCTTAACGGAAGTCGTGGAGCAGGCGCTGTTAGAGCTGTAGTCCAAATCATGCACTGACTCAATCTATAAGACACCGGCCGGTGAGAATTTAAAAGGTTTTACCGTTTCCGCGAGGGCATGCCTGATAGGTGCAAATCCGAACATTTATTCCGTTCCCGAACCCTGGTCAGCAGGGGAAATTGCGAAACATACTGAAATGAATAAAGGATTTAGAAATGAATGATCAGTTGTTCGAATACGTCAGGAAACAGTTTCCAGCTTTAAAAAGGGAAATCAACGGCTATCCGGTCGCCTATCTTGACGGCCCCGGCGGCTATCAGGTGCCGGATTCCGTAATTGCGGCCGTAAAACATTATTTTGTCGACATGAACGCCAATGTGGGGGATCAGTTTGAAAACGCGCTAAACACATCCGCCATGATTCAAGCGGCCCGGGACATCTTTGCCGACTTTTTCAATTGCAGTTGGGACGAGATCGTTTTCGGTGCCAACATGACTACCCTGAATTTCGCTCTGTCGCAAGCCCTGGTGCGGCAGTTGGCGCCCGGGGATACCGTGCTGATCACTGAATTGGACCACGAGGCCAACCGGGGACCCTGGCTGCAGTTGCAGGACCGGGGTATTGAGGTGGGAGAGGTCGCCATGGACATCAACACCTGTACCCTCGATATGGAAGATTTCCGGAACAAGCTTTTAAAAAAGCCGAAGGTGGTGGCCGTAAACTATGCCAGCAATGGGGTGGGGACCATCAGCGATGTTCAAAAAATTATTCAGATGTCCCATGCGGCCGGTGCCATTGCCGTGGTGGATGCCGTTCATTACGCGGCCCACGGCCCCCTCGATGTCAAAAAACTGGATGTGGACTTCCTTCTGTGCTCCGCCTATAAATTTTTTGGACCCCACATCGGGGTGATGTATGCTAAAAAAGAGCTGCTGAGCAAACTGGCCCCCTTAAATCTTCGCACCCAGCAGCAGGCTCCGCCCTATATGATCGAAACCGGCACCCTTCACCACGAAGGGATTGCCGGTGCCTTAGCGGCGGTGGAATTTATAGCGGACATCGGCCTGAAATTCGGAAATGAATTTGATGGGCCAAGCGGGGATTTGAAAGACAGACGGAGGAATCAGATCCTGGCCGGGCTATGGGCTTTTGAAAAATATGAAATGACGCTGACGGGGTATTTAATCGAGGCCATCACAGCCCATGTCCCCAAAGCAACCATTTATGGCCCGATCGCGGGACAGCCCCGCACCTCCACCGTCTCTTTGACTTACGAGGGATACACCGCGGATCAGGTTGCTAAATATCTGGGAAGCAGGGGCCTGTTTGTCTGGGGCGGTCATTTCTATGCCATCCGCCTGGTTGAAAAGCTGGGGCTTTTGGACCGGGGCGGGCTGGTGCGGATCGGTATTGCACCTTACAATAGTGGAGCGGAACTGGACCGTCTGATAGACGCTTTGAGTGCTGAAGATGCACTGAAACGTTTTGTGGAAAGGAAATCAAGTTGAAACGAATTTGTGTCTTCTGCGGCTCCAGTGCCGGAAATAATTCTAAATATGTAAAATCTGCCCGCAAGTTGGGGGAAACGCTGACGGGATGCGATATCACACTGATTTATGGCGGAAGCAACGTCGGCCTGATGGGTGAAATCGCCAACGCCATGATTCGCAGAAACGGGAACGTTATCGGTATCATCCCGCAGGTTCTGGTCCAAAAGGAAGTAGCCTTCACCCATCTCAAGGATTTGCGGATTGTCAATTCGATGCACGAACGTAAAGCCCTGATGGCAGAATTAGCAGATGGATTTATCTCGATGCCGGGCGGGTTTGGAACGCTTGAAGAAACTATAGAGATGCTGACCTGGACGCAGCTTGGGATCCATGAAAAACCCCTCGGTTTATTGAATGTCGAGGGGTATTTCGATCGTCTAATTGAATTTATCGATCATATGGTCTCGGAAGGTTTTCTGGTACAGGGATTCAGAGACATGGTCTTAATGGATGATAATCCCGCGGGCCTGCTGAACAAACTGGTTAAATTCAGTCCGCCCCAAATCGATAAATGGTGGGTGGATAGAAAAGGATAAGGTAAACGTTCAAAGGTTCAGGGTTCAGAGGTTCAAGGTTTGGCTCATATTAAACATTGCCAATGACCTAGATCCAATCCTGTTTCGGTCATTGAATATTGAAATTACCAAAGCGACAATTTAGTACGACTGGGTTATCTAGCTTTGTGGGAGCGGCTTTCCAGCCGCGATTAAACGATTACGAATTTAGCGCGACTTCCTTTCGTGGCTGGAAAGCCCCCCCCCCCCACGATAAGTTGATGTTAAGCAATGACCTTGGATTTAAGTATTTACACTATTTTACAGGAAGGCTGCGTGAGGACGAGATACTTTTACGGCTACAATATTGTAGCCGCCGGTTTTATCATTCAGGCGGTGAGTGTGGGTGCGATGTTCACCTACGGAGCCTTTTTCAAGGAGTTCCAGGCCGAGTTCGGCTGGTCGCGGGCGGCGATATCGGGCGCGTCATCACTGGCCTTTTTGATGATGGGACTGGTCGGGGTCATTGCCGGCAAGATGAATGACCGGATCGGACCGAAGGTAATCATCGTGGCATCCGGCATTTCACTGGGGCTTGGTTATCTGCTCATGTCCCGGCTGCAGACGCTCTGGCAGCTCTATCTGATATACGGGGTGCTGGTGGGTATCGGTTTCAGTACCCATGATGTTATTACACTGTCAACCGTGGCACGCTGGTTCATAAGGCGCCGGGGTATGATGTCCGGTATCGTCAAAGTCGGTACGGGATCCGGTCAATTCCTGGTGCCGCTGATTGCAACGTTGCTCATCACGGCTTACGGCTGGCGCAATTCCTACCTTATTATTGGTGCGGTGGCCCTGGTGATTTTTGTTGCGGTGGCCCAGGTCCTGAGCCGAGACCCCCAGGGAAGCGGTCTGCGACCTGATGGTGACAGCAATGAATCGTACGACGACGGGAACAGGTCCCGGGAAGAGAGTGTGACCCTGAAGGCGGCCGCCCGGACCAGGCAGTTTTGGATCCTATGCGTTGCGGAATTCGCTATCTTCTTTTGCCTGCTGACCGTCATTGTGCATATTGTTCCGCACGCAATGGACCTGGAATTAACGCCGCCGACCGCTGTGGGTGTTCTTTCGACGATCGGATGCGCAAGTATGCTGGGCCGGATTGTGATCGGCACGGCCAACGATAAAATAGGCGGCAAGCGCTCCTTGGTTATCTGTTTTATTTTGTTGCTCTGTGGTCTAGTCTGGCTACTCATTGCCAGTGAGGCCTGGATGCTGTTTCTCTTTGCCGTGATATATGGTTTTGCCCACGGCGGCTTCTTTACGGTGATATCCCCAACGATTGCAGAATTGTTCGGCACCGGCTCGCACGGAGTGCTGTTCGGCATTGTCCTGGCCAGCGGCACGATAGGCGGTGCGGCCGGACCGCTGATGGCCGGACGCACCTTCGATGTTACGGGCAGCTACCACACTGCTTTTTACGTACTTATCCTGCTGGCGGTGATAGGTTTTGTCCTGATAACACTGCTGAAACCGCCGCGGCAAGTTGCCGCCGGGAGATAGGCATTCCGAATCTTAGCTTCTCTGGTTAGGTCTTTATCGGGTGCAGGCTGGCAACATGTTGTCAGAAAATTGAGGTTTCAGGTTTCGGGTGTCAGGTAAAGGAAATGCTAGATACTTATATGAAACTTCATTTCAAAAGTAGGTGCTGGTTCTATTTTGGGCCGCGTTAGATTTTGTAGGTTGGGTTGGGACTATTCCAGGTTTTGTTGGGTTTCGTTGCACTCAACCGAACCTACATGTTGCCGGTGGTATTACCAAATACGAAACCCAACAATGGCCGATTTCAAAACCGAGTCCCAGAAGTTTCTTTCTCGATCAGACTGGACGCTCGCGGCCAGAGGCCGCGCTCGTGTGAAACTACGCCAAAATTAAAAACAGCGAACCGCAGAATATCGAATTTCGAAGGATGGAAGCGCTGTGCGCTGTCTTTTTAAAATAGACAGAATACATTCATTCGACGTTCGATGTTGGACGTTCAATGTTCGACGTTCATCAGTTTCTTTTCCGATCAGCTTGGCCACTTTTCAGGCCAGAGGCTGAGCTGAACCCTGAACCTGGAAC
>JBAVYC010000171.1:0-2146 GCA_049698595.1 Desulfobacterales bacterium
GAATAATATATATAGTAAATTCAAAATATTATAAAAATCCAACGGAGTTTTTCAGTAATAGTGACAATCTGCAACCATTCTGGTCATTTTTCATCAATAGATCACAAAATTTCAAGGGGTCTTAAGGTGTCTATTCTGCCGCCGAAAATTTTTTCGCGATAATTTCAAATCTTCCAAAATAATAGACATGCGATAAGGCTCATATACGCATATACGTTTCAATTTAGACAGACATTCGGTATTAAAAAATATTTCAGACCCTTGCATGTTACGATTAGGATAATTGATGTTAAATCGCGACGCAGTTACGCGGAACGACAGTGGTTCAACGGCGGCGGGTATTTACCAGAAGGTTCAAAAGGCGACAGATTTAAAAATATTCGGAAACCAAAAAACCAGATGCTTCCAGCCGTTCGAGTGAAACCGGTCGTTATAATTTCGTATCATTTTAAAAATGAATAAAGCCATTCGCCTTCATTTTTGATAATTCCCAGAGAGAATAAGGCAGAAGATATTTCTCGAAGAGATTTACGTCCTACATTATTTATCCTTAAAATCTGAAGTGACCCTAACAATGCAATTTTTTGAGGCTCTTCTAAAATTGATTCGCTTCCAAAATGTTTAACAAGAGCATTCTGTGTTCGTTTTGATAACTTTCTTTTTAGTGGTGGCAATGTTTCTAAGTTATCTCGCTTGTATTTAGCAATACGGAATATCTGATGAGCCCTCGACCTGCTTATGTCGAATAGAGAGGCGATATGGCTGTATGTTAAACCTTGTTCTCTTAATTCGTAAATATCATTTTCTCTATTATCTTTATCCATTCTGATATCTATTCCGGAAAAACATAACGATAATAATACAGTCTGTATAAAACGATAAATGCTGGCTGTCTCCTTCTTTATAAGAAGTTGCCGCCTCTTCTCATGTTTCGTTTTAAGCGATTGAATATTATTACTTTTCTCGTGAATAACCTAAATAATGTTTTCGGTTTACACATAGTTTCTGCCCGGTTTTATTAAAGAGCTGATGTTCGAGATCGATAAAGGATTATACCGGTATTATAAAATATTTCAGATTTTTGCATGTCTTGATTAGGATAATTTATTCTTAACTGAATAAACTGGTAAAAACCAAAGTTGCTATCACATATGCACCCTTTTTTTCCCGGGACCAGCGCCGGGTTGGAAAAATCTACTAACGCTTTGCTTCAATATTCGCTATCTCTTTTTTTAAATCGAATATCCGTCGGTCCAAATCGAAATTTTCCCCATCGATGACAGGAAATTTTTTTGCCTCTTCCAAAAACTTCAGCCGCTCTTCAAGGGCCAGTGCCTCATCGTTCATTTTTTTGATCGAAATCGCCATTTCCATTCCGATGTAACCAATCATCCTGTCGGGATATTGGCGGATCAACTCCCTCATCACTTTTTCACCGGTCTCTTGATCTCCGGATCGACAATAAATTTCTCCAAGAGACGACTTGAATTGATTGACAATTATAGCATCTTCATCGGCAAAGCAGGCCAAAAACTCATTCAGATAGGACACACCGAGTTCCGCAAATTCTTTTAAGTCAATCGACGCGTTTATCAGTTCCATTTCAAAATCCTGACACCAGTTGAAAAACGACTGGGATCCATTGAATTGCGCATCGATTTCATCAATAGACCTGTTGACCAAATCGTAATCGGCCTTGAACGTCTCCCAAACCCTCATCCATATGCGGCATGCTTCAAAGCGGTCTTTACCTAATAGTTTATATCCCTTTTCCATCCAGTCATCCAGCATTTCAATCGACACCTTGGTCAGTTTTTTCTCATCATATAATCTTTGCCATAGCAAGCATGCGGCCAGACCGGCGATATCGGAAACATTCTTTTCAAGGGATTTTAACTGTTTCGGCCACAACATTTCAGCAGCATCCCAGGCCGAATTCTCTTTTTCACACATGGCAAGAAATTGTTCCTGGTCATAACGGACTCCCTTTTCCAATAATTTTTCAATCAGCTGTTCTGTAGACAGCGAACGCATCTGTGAAACCGATATCATGTTCCTTTCTTTCAGTTCAGGACGGTGAAGAAAAATTTCCTGTACGTGTTTCTCTTTTGGATCACACATTTTGGCCAACATATATGACCGAATT
>JBAVYC010000172.1:0-3107 GCA_049698595.1 Desulfobacterales bacterium
ATTTAAGACACCAACCTTTTAATATAAACAATAGAGATGTCATTACCATGGTGAATATTCCAAAATTTTTTAAAGATGAAGAATCTGATTCTTCCAAATTATTACTGCCGCTTTTACCCCTGAGGGATATTGTCGTCTTTCCCCATATGGTAGCCCCTCTTTTTGTGGGACGTGAAAAATCGGTGAATGCATTGTCCGAGGCGATGAACAAAGACAAGAATGTATTCCTCGCCACCCAGATTAAGGCCGGCGTAGATAATCCCGGAGAACAGGATATCAGCCATGTCGGGACCATCGGTAAAGTACTGCAGCTTCTGCGATTGCCCGACGGTACGGTAAAAGCACTGGTCGAAGGCAAAACCCGCGCAAAGATATCCCGTTTTATCGACAATAAGGATTTTTTCCAGGTAGACCTGGAAAAAATCCATACGCCCCAACTGCCTCAGGCGGAGGGAGAAGCATTGAGCCGGTCAGTTCAGGACGGTTTCGAGGAATATGCCAAGTTGAACAAGAGCATATCCAAGGAGCTGATTTCGAACGTATCCTCGATCACAGATCCATCCCAGGTGGCCGACACTGTGGCGGCCCATTTTTCATTTAAAATCGAAGACAAGCAACGGCTGCTGGAAACGGTTGATTTATCCGATCGGATGGCACTGCTTTTGAGTCTGATAAAAATGGAGATCGAAGTTTTCAGGATGGATCAGCGCATTAAAAGTCGCGTCAAGGAACAGATGGAAAAGACGCAGAAAAATTATTATTTGAATGAGCAGATGCGTGCCATTAAAAAGGAGATGGGCGCCGAAGATGACACGGCTGATGAAATCAAGGAACTTGAAGAAAAGATTAAAAAGAAAAAAATGTCCAAGGAGGCCACCGAGAAAGTCGAGCAGGAGCTGAAGAAATTAAAGATGATGACGCCCATGTCGGCTGAGGCCACAGTGGTTCGCAACTATATCGACTGGATTATTAGTTTGCCCTGGTTTGAAAAAACAGAAATCGGAGATGATATCGACAAATCCGAGACAATCCTCGATGAGGATCACTACGGACTTGAGAAACCAAAAGAACGCATATTGGAATATTTGGCGGTTCAAACCCTGGTCAAAAAAATCCGTGGCCCGATCCTGTGTTTTGTCGGCCCCCCGGGCGTCGGAAAGACATCGCTGGCAAAATCCATTGCGAGAGCCACCGGTCGGGAATATGTTCGCCTTTCCCTCGGCGGTGTCCGGGATGAAGCCGAAATCAGAGGACATCGCAGGACTTATATCGGTGCGATGCCGGGTAAAATTATCCAATCCCTTAAGAAGGCGGGATTCAATAATCCCGTATTCTGCCTGGATGAAGTCGATAAAATGAGTATGGATTTCAGGGGTGACCCATCGTCAGCTCTTTTGGAAGTTCTGGATCCGGAACAAAACTTCGGCTTCAATGACCACTATCTGGATATGGACTATGATCTGTCCGATATCTTTTTTATCACCACCGCCAACACGTTGCCGGACATCCCACTGCCCCTGCAGGACCGTATGGAGATTATCCGGCTGCCCGGCTACACCGAATATGAAAAATATCATATTGCCGAGGGTTTTCTGGTTCCGAAACAGATTAAGAACAATGGTCTTGAAGATAAAAATGTAACTTTTTCGAAAAATGCAATTATGACGCTTATCCGGCGCTATACCCGTGAAGCCGGTGTGAGAAACCTCGAGCGCGAAATTTCTTCGGTATGTCGCAAGCTGGCCCGTGAAGTATTGAAAGAAACCGAAAAGGTCGAATTCAGGGTATCCGAAAAAACGGTTTCTAAATACCTGGGACCCTATCGGTTCCGCCAGGAACAGGTCGAGGAAAAAGACCAGGTCGGCATGGTGATCGGACTGGCATGGACCCAGGTGGGTGGCGAGCTGCTTTTCATTGAAACCTTGATCATGCCCGGTAAAGGAAAACTGACTGTAACGGGCAAACTTGGCGAAGTCATGCAGGAATCCGCCCAGGCTGCCCTGAGCTATGTTCGTTCCCGCAGTGCCAATTTGATGATTGATGATAATTTTTATAAAAAATACGACATTCATATTCACGTTCCCGAAGGGGCCATTCCCAAAGACGGTCCTTCCGCCGGTATTTCCATGTGTACATCGTTGGTGTCGGCAATAACCAGAAGAGCTGTCTACCGCGATATCGCCATGACCGGTGAGATTACATTGCGGGGCAGGGTGCTTCCGATCGGCGGCTTGAAAGAAAAAATCATTGCTGCGCATAGAGGCGGTATCAAAAAGGTCCTTATCCCCAAAGAAAACGAAAAAGATTTACGAGATGTTCCCAATAGTATTTCGAAACAGCTTGAAATTATTCCGGTGGAGCACATGGATGAGGTGCTCAGTTATGCCTTGATTCAGGAGGAGGGGGATGTTCTTTTTAAGAAAGTGGATATCCCCTTTGAAATAGCGGCCGAAAATGCGGGAGAGACAAGGCCGCTGGTTTAGGGAATTCAATCCGGTTTATAAATAAAATTAATTGCAAGCTAATTTAGACTTGACAAGAAAGGCTGAAATTGTTACCTACTCTGGTCTCGTGACCAAAGTCAGAGGGGTTGTCAGGGGCGGGTAGCTCAGTTGGGAGAGCATCGGCCTTACAAGCCGAGGGTCACAGGTTCAAGCCCTGTTCCGCCTACCACTTATTTTTAAGTGGTCGATGGTAATTTAAGCAATTGTCACATTCAACCTTGTCCGGTCTGGTCCGGGCGACCCGTCAGTTTTGCGGGGAGGTTACGAGTTCGAGTTTCTTCAGATATTTCTTGTACGAAAGAAGTGGGATGACTTTAAAAAAACATATGGGGGCGTAGTTCAGTTTGGTTAGAACGTCCCGCATGACCCAGCGGGAAGATCGCGAATTAGAGAATCTCTCAAATAATGCTCTGCTCAAATGAGTTGGGCGATTTAACAAAAAGTACGGGGGCGTAGTTCAGTTTGGTTAGAACGCCGGCCTGTCACGCCGGAGGTCGCGAGTTCGAGTCTCGTCGCTCCCGCCATTTTTATTAAGGCTCGTCATTAGTTGAAAATTGAGAAGTTCAGTTCCGGTTAGAACGTCCCGCTTGGAACGTCCCGCTT
>JBAVYC010000173.1:0-4751 GCA_049698595.1 Desulfobacterales bacterium
GTGTTCAACTGAGTAAAAAAGATACCCATCCGGATTAAACAGGTAAAGGTCATAGTAGCCGTATTTTTCTTTGTACGTAGTAAAAAAATCTTCCACTTCATTCGCAGCTTTAGGAGCAAACGCCTCATTGACAGAAATATCAGCTATAATAGTCCAATGCACATTTGGGATTTCTAGAGGAGAATATGCAGACAAGACCGGCGTGTCTCTGAAGTTGCGAATAATCTTTTCGCCTGTTTGACCGGTCAAGGCTTCGTTCACCGCTGCAGTATCCACCAAATAAGTCGGATCGAGAATAGTACTATCTTCTACTAAACGGGAGTCTGAACGGAAGAGCTTGTCGTTAGCTACCAGATAGGTCTCACCGGTCTCACCCAATCCGGTGCGCTCCTGCATGATGGCGTTGATCTGTTGGATAGGAATCTGGACCATGGCAACGCCGATTGTTTTTCCACCCACCTTAATCGGTGAGGCAATAAAGGCTGCCGGTGCATCACCCGAGGGCTCATACAATCCGAAATCCTGCACCGTTGGGGTTATCAACCCGCCCTTGAACGCCTTGCCGGCCGGGCTGTCTTTCAGCTTGCCGGTTTTCAGATTTTGACCCAGATCGGAGGCCTTTTCAACAGTATAGAGCACCTGACCCTTTGCGGAGATGAGGAACAGATCAATATAGCCGTACTCTTCTATGAACTTGGCCAACCAAGGGCTATAGGTCTGCTCTATGGCCTGCCACTCCGAACCACCAATTTTACCCGTGACCTTTTTAAACGCCGAAAGTCCTTCGATCACCAACGGGTTGGTAGACAGGGCTCTCACGTCAGACAGCCGAGCGCTGAAGTAGTCCTCGATTTGGCCCTTCTTGATCGTCCGCACGGCAGTAAGCTGGTCAAAGGCTTTCTGTCGCAAAGTTTTCACTGTTCCGAGCAGAATATTCATATCACTCTCGCTTCTGTAAAGGAAGTTCTCGATGGCCTGGGTCTTGTTTGCTCGCACCGCTTCCAAATTGTCGAATGCCTTGCTCATCAGAGCGTTGGATGATGTCGTAAGAGTGATGATACCCACAACTAGGAGGGGAATGAGAGCCAGTACCAAAAACGCAACCAATAACTTGGTGCGGATGCTTTTGCCCGGCTTTCCGATTGATCCGAGTCCTGACTTCAGCAGGCGGCCAATCGCACGGCCGCCAAACTTCGCCAATCGGTTAGAGGATTTTTTAGCATTTTCCATTGGAAAATCTCCTGTTCAATATGTATGGTTACTTCAATTGCTTAAATATTCAACCCGAACTAAGCTCTTTTTTGTGCTAACCGATCGGTTTAAGGGTCCCGGGGCAATAATTTGGCAACGGTCGTCAGTAGTTCGTTTTCATCAACTGGCTTGGTCATATATCCATCCGCTCCTTGTTTCATTCCCCAGAAGCGATCGCTGTCCTGAGATTTGCTGGTCAACATGAGAATTTTGATATTCTGGGTTGCGGCTGATGTCTTGAGCTGACGGCATACCTGAAAACCGTTTTTTTTGGGCAAGATGACATCCAGGACTATCAAAGTTGGATCATCCTGGATTGCTTTTTGCATTGCTTCTTCACCATCGATGGCAGTGATGGTATGATATCCCTGGTCTTGTAACAGAGCTGAAATCTGGCGCAGATAAGTTGGGCTGTCTTCTACTACCAAAATCTTTGTGTCGGCCATTATTATTCTCCTTCTTTGATTGCTATTTCCCATCTGGAAAATACTTCCCACGTATCAGGCAAGGATCTTCAAGCCGCTAAATAGCTGGCAGTTTTTATTCGACCTTTTTCCCGCCAACAGAAGGGCCGGACTCTCTGCGTCCGGTGGCGGCCCTTCTATCCGGGAATTTTAGAGATTACTTTTTGATGAAGTCGTCAATGCCTTCCTCTTTCCACACCTTCAAAGTCCTTTGGTCCTTCGGATCTATTTTGACGCCAATAGCATTGACCGGCACATCGTGGCGTTTTTGAATCTCTATCCAATTCTTTTTTATGGCATTGTCTAAGCCCATCGAGTCACCTCCTTTTCTCACGCTTGTATTGAAAATTTTCAAACAAATTTTTAATAGATGTAAACTGATATTGTTCGGGGGCCTGCGGTCCAACTACCGCGACCGCAGTCTGACTGAACCCCTCCTGCAAAATCTCATCGGCCAAAAACTTCAATTTCTGAGTCTGGATTTCATCTATTTGAGCCAGGATGTCTTTATCCGGTATGTGTCGGCCAAAATAAAGCTCCTGCGAGGCCAAACGGTTCATACAGGTATGGGTATTTTCCCCGGAGATCAGATGTTGTCCGCGGATGTGCATTTTGGCTTTCCAAAGTTCTTCTTCATTTACCGGTTCTCGGGCAGAAATCAGTTTCCATAGTTCATCCAGAACCGATTCCAATACCTGCAAAATATTTTCCGGAGCTGTACAGCCTTCAACCACCAGCATCCCATCCTCACGATAAGCATGATATTCCGAGCAGATATGATAAACCAGTCCCTGGCTTTCCCGCACCCGTCGGAATAATCGCGAACTGATACCGCCTCCCAGGATATTGTTGAGAACATGCATTCCATAGCGGCCCGGGTCCGCATAGGGACACGCCCGAATTCCCAGGGAAAAGTAGACCTGGGAGACCGGTATATTTTCAAGGACCACGCCCGGCTGAAATGCGGATGCCGCCTTGGCGACCGGCAAACTTTTTCCCATCATCCGCCAAAAAGCATCCTGCACCTGGGCGACAAAATCCTCATGATCGACGTTGCCGGCTGCCGCAACGATTATACGATCCGGTGAATAATGCTCATGCACATAATAGATCACATCCGCGCGAGTCATTCGTTTAACGGTCTCAGGTCGTCCGGCAATGGAACGACCCAAGGGATGATCCGGCCAGGCAAAGCCTTTTAAAAGGTCATGGGCTCGTTGGGAGGGCATATCACCGGCAGATTCTATCTCACGCAATATGGCCGTTTTTTCCCTCTCAAGGCTTTCAGGAGGGAAGATCGAATTAAGCAAAATATCGCCTAACAGATCCAGTGCATAGGTAAAATAATGATCCAGCACCGTGGCTGAGTAACAGGTGAAATCACGGGCGGTAAAAGCGCCAAGATGTCCACCGGCTTCATCCATCAAACGGGCAATTTGAGTCGCATTGCGGCTGCTGGTGCCGCAGAAGACAGCATGTTCCACCAGATGCGCCAGCCCGCTTTGTTCCGGGGCTTCGTCGAAAGGGCCGGCATCTATCAGAATACCCATAGAGATGGAACGATGTCCGGACATGGTATCCGTCACAACTCTGATTCCGTTTTCCAAGGTTGACTTTTGATACATGGATAGTTCAATGTCTTCCATCTATGATGTTTTTCATATGAGCCACTACTAAAAATCCGTCTTCCCATTCATAAACACCCCTACTAAAAAAATTTTCCGGAATCCATCCATCGGAAACCGGAGAGCATTCAATCGGAAGCGTCAGCATTCGAATAGGAGGAACGATACGAAGCATGATTCGATAAATACCCATTGGAGCCCCTTCATTTTTTAAGGCTCGTACCACCATCAGGCGCTGAACTTTTTGGGAGTTTAAAGATTCCATCCCCAAACATGCCTCTAGCGAGATAACCGGCAAAATCTGATTACACCACTCTGCTACTCCTTCAATGTAAGTTGGGGAAAAGGGAACGGACCGCACCGATGTATCCATTAAAATGTCTTCCAGCTGGTGCTGGCTGAATAAAAAATAAATCTGCCGATTCGATACCCGTGGGGCCTGCGCAGAAAAAATAAGCACCCTTTGCTCTGGGGGTGCAAATTCGTCAGTGTCCTGCATATTTATACCCTTTCATCTTAATACTCACTTAAAATCTGTCGGATCTGCCTGAGATGAAGCATCCCTGTCGGTTTTCAGAAGATTCGCCAGGAATGAGGTTGTCTCACATTGCGACTCATCATCTATATCAGCAGGATCAATTATTTCAGAGATCATGTTCGTTATCTCTAGATCTTCGGCCGGCGGTCTGAATTCTGGATTGGTTTCAGCAGTCTGCAGCGCTTCATAAATATCGGAATCTTGAGTCCAACGGCCTACCAGCGACATGGGGCCATGATCTGAAACGGTCGATACCTCGTTTACAAGTGTGATAATTTCTTCCGCATCAGGGGAAATATCTTCGCAACCCGACATGTTTGTGACATTTTGTACGTTGGCTGTTTCTGGAAAGACTTTTTCTATTCCTTCCGGCGCTAGAAGCAAAATCAGCGCGTCCTCATGTTTCAATATGTTTGGAAAGCATGACATCGAAGCACCTTTAAATATCGGAGGAAGCGGTTTGATCCTATCAGAATCTATGGACACAACCTGGTCTAAGCGACCTACGATCATACCCAGGAAGTGCCCTTCAGCTTCTGCGATGATCAATTTTTCATTTTCAGAATTACGGCCGGCAGTTTCTGTCTCAAAGATAGCGACAAGATCATATAATGGAGTTTGCTTGTCATCAATTACCCGGGAAATCTGGTTGCTGCTTTCGGACCCTTCGGCAACAATATGCTTCACACTTTGTATACTTTTGACGCGTGCTAAATCGATGCCATATGGCCTTGTCCCTATCTGGAATAGCAGCATTTTTTTCATTATCGCACCCTCCACACAACAACGTTTTCTATATTAAGCGAAAAAAAAGCAATCAGACTGCGGAATAGAATTTTACTAACATCGCAATCAGGGTGAAATCGATATTTT
>JBAVYC010000174.1:0-8544 GCA_049698595.1 Desulfobacterales bacterium
GGTATTGGTATCGGCCGTATTTTTAAGATTTGAGATCTCATCTTCGATTTCAAAATATTTCAGCTTGTCATTCAACGGCAGTTGCCAGAAAAGTAAAAAACCGCGGTCCGGAAAATCCACCCCCAGACGCCGATAACAGTATTGCATAAATATCGTCTCCAACTTTTGTCGGATGGCGGTAATTTTCGCTCGTTCGTCTGCCAGGTTTTCGGGATTGCATGGTTTGCCGATCACCTCGAAATACATTTTTATTTTCGGTTCGGTGCCCGAAGGCCGCACGGTTATTTTTATACCGGCCGTCGTCGGCAAGTCGTCAAGGTAATAAATCAGCATGTTTCTGGCGGAAGTATCTGTTTCTGACAGATGGGGCTGGGGATCTCCCTGGCGGCGATCCAACCGTTTTTTAACCCTAAAGTTTTCAAATGATTCGATTTGCGTGCCTCTCAGATGATCCATGATAAGGCCGATCTGTTCCATCCCTCTGGCCCCCAGTAACCGGATTTCGGTCAGATAATTGTGACAGTAGCCATAGGTCGAATAGATGTCGTTGAGATCATCGAGCAGGGTTTTTTGCTGCTTTTTTAATTCGGCGGCGTGTTCCGATAACCAGATCGCCGCACAGGCTGCATCTTTATCCCGGGCGTAGTTGCCGGTAAGATATCCATGACTCTCCTCGGTTCCAAAGATAAAATCCTCGATTTTTCCTTCTTTTTCAATCTTGTTCATCTCATCTGCGATGTATTTGAATCCGACCAAAAGATCGCCGATGCATTGGACGCCGTTTTCCAGGGCGATTTTTTCCACCAGCGATGTGGTGACGTCCGTTTTGATAACGACGCTGTTGCGGTTGAGGCGGCCCTTGGATCTGTATTTAGAAATTGCATAGTTGGTCAGGATGCTTCCGATTTCATTACCGGTCAGGAATTGCCACGAACCGTTATGATTGATCATCACACCGATACGGTCGGCATCCGGATCCGTGCTGATTAAAATATCTGCAGTCACTTTGCGGGCAAACGGCAGCGAGTTGTCAAAGGACTCCATCACTTCGGGATTCGGAATATTAAAGGTGACATTCTCAAAGGCCCCACTCATATTCGATGTTTGCGGGTCAAGGGTGATATCAAAGTCCAGCTTCTTTAAAATCGGATAAACAGACGTCAGGCCGGTGCCATGCAGCGGCGAATACACGATGTTTAATTTGCGGAAATCTGATAAGGACACCCGGCGAACCGCATCATAATAGGCACTGTCCTCCTGTTCGTCGATCAACTCAACCATCCCTTTTTCTCTGGCCGCATCGACATCGACAACCTTAATTGCTTTGACATTTCCGGTAACTTCGTCGACCAGGGTCTGATCGTCGGGGGGAATCAATTGCCCGCCATGCTGATCATATACCTTTTTGCCGTTGTCAGTGGGCAGGTTGTGACTGGCACTGAACATATCACCGGAAACGGCGTTTAAGTGACGAATTACAAACGAAAGCTCCGGTGTACTTCTCTCGTTTTGGAACATGTACACCTTGATTTCGTTTGCGGCGTACACCGCTGCGGCGGCCCTGGCGAGTCGGCGACCGTCGAGATTCATAACAGGATTGGCAAGGGTTTCATCATAAATTCCTTTTTGGGTGTATTTTCTGACATCAAACGCCAGGACAACACCTCGCTGCCTGGCCTGCTCACCGTATTGTCGGATCAGATACTGGGAGTGCCCCTGAGCCGATGCCTGGATGGTCCAGGTGTTGATCCGGTTGGGACCGACACCGACCAATCCGCGGCGACCACCGGTGCCGAACGGGATCACCTGATAAAAGGAATCCAGCAGAAAATTCCATTTTTCCTCTTTAATCAAATAAGCAATCTGCGGAACATAGTCTCTGAAGGCATCATCGGTTAGCCAAGTTGCCAGCCACTTCAGGGCTGAGTTGACATACTTTTCCGAGACTTCGAGACTGTTGAAACCATGTTTTGTTTTGTTTAGCAGTGTATTTGCGTTAGTCATTTACGTCCTCTTTCTCCGTATTTAGCTCTGAATCGTTTGCCGTCAACCAAACATACTGGTAAGGTTTCAGGATAAATTCGTTCGCATTAACGGTTTCACCGGAAATCAAATCCATCGTCAATCCAGGGATTATTTTTCCCGACAATGACAATGAGATCTCTGCGGTTGAAATATTGGTCAGCGCATATATGGCCTGATCGTCGGTATAGCGTTTGATCGCAAATATTTTGGGATCGATTTCGAGTATTTCAAATGCCGCATTGGGATGGAAGGCTGGTTGTTTCTTCCTGGTCTTGATTAATTCGAGATAGGGGAAAAAAACTCGCGATCGGAAGGATTCCGGATTTTTTAATTCTTTTATAATTTCCTCTACTTGGAGTTTCTCCCGGTTAACCGTTCGGGCGCGGCCGGTCTGCTCAACGCCTTCTGTCCAGTTGCGCGAGCCCAACAGACTGTGAATGTAGGTGGCGGGAACCCCCGGCAGCACATACTGGATGGCCTGGGATGCCAGGAATCTATCCGCCCGGGTGGCGTTTTTGTCCGCTAAAATCGCATCCACATAGGTTATATTGAGTTCGTAGGGACTGTCCGTACCATCCGGATTCTGTTTATAAGAAACCTGTCCGCCATTGGCATTGACGATTTCAATCAGCTCCGCCAGTTCCTCGGGCGGCAGAATTCCCTCCAACGGACGAACGCCGATGCCGTCATGGGAGGCGGTGAAATTAAAAAAGGTGTTATCCGGAGATGCCAAATGGAGTCCTTGCGCCCAGCGGGAAAGTTCCGTGGTGTCTTCTTTGACAAACGAATAAAAAAGCAGCGGGGGCAAGGTAAAATTATATACCATCTGGGCCTCATCGCGGCCATTGCCAAAATAGCTGATGTTCTCGGCATGGGGGACATTTGTTTCGGTGATAATCACGACATCCGCTGCCACCACATCCAATATGCTTCTGAACAGTTTAACCATATCGTGGACCTGGCGCAGGTGGATGCAATTTGTGCCGATTTCCTTCCACAAATAGGCAATTGCATCCAGGCGCAGGATGGTTGCGCCCCGTTGCACATAGTACAAAAGTACTTCGATCATTTTTTCAAGAACATCCAGGCTTTTAAAATTGAAATCGATTTGATCGGCACTGAAGGTGGTCCATAAATGAACGCTCGTGCCGTCCTTTTTTCTGTATTCGGATAAAAGGGGCAGGGACCTTGGGCGGGTTACCCGGGAAAGATCCGTTGCGGGGTCGACTTCGATGGCAAATTCACGAAACCCCTGCCGGCCTTCCAGATAGGATTCAAACCACTTGCTTTTTGAAGAAAAATGATTGAGGACATAATCAAACATCAGTTCAAAATCCTGGCCGATGGCTTTCACTTCCTGCCAGGTTCCAATGGCCGAATCGATAGCGAAAAAGTCTATGACCGAAAAGCCATCATCGGAAGAATACGGGAAAAAGGGTAAAAAATGGATGCCTGATATGGCACCTTCCAGGTAACCAAGGGCGAAATCATGCAGTGTGGCCACAGGGGCTTGACCCGACTTTTTGATAGCGTCGCCGTATGTGATCAAAATGACATCGTCCTGGGAGAAGTATCCCTGCTTTTTTCTTTTTTGAACGGAAAATTTTTCAATTAAAGGGCTGATTTTTTCAAATGCCAGCCGCCCGTTAACTTCTCCGTAGATGTTGGTCAACAATTGCTTTATTGTTTCAATACCTTCCATAATTTCTCCATTAGATTCGAGTTAAAATGTTTATTTGTTTCCGCGACCCTCACGCAAACTCTCCCGGTAACCAGCCGCACTCTCTCATAAAGTTTCTAAGGCCCTGGTGGAGAACGCCATAGGAAAAGAATTTTTTCCCCAGTTCATAATTATGATCCACCATCGCTTGACAGAGATCGGGATTATCCAATATCTGCTTTGTTTTTTCGACGGCCTGGGAGGTCACAAAGCCATCTATCTCGATGACGGAGAACCCTCTGGGTTTGATGTCTTTGGTATAAATTGAATAGGCATTGACCACGATGGGTTTACGAAAATATATGGCTTCAAGGAAGGCGTTGCCAAAGCCCTCAAAAGTGGAAGGATAGGTGACCAGGTCGGCGTAGGGATAGATGTCTTCCAGGGTGTAGATTTTCCTTCCGTCCGCGGTAAAACCCCTTTGCTCATTGATGATATCTGAAACAAAGACCGTATCCACTTTCATCAGCCTGGAATATTCTATCAACCGCTGCTCATAGTCATGGCCTTCATCGCCGGATGCATGCGAAATGATCAGTTTTGCTTTTCTTGCCAGCCGGTGGACCATCTCGATCGCATGCTCAATTCCTTTGCGTTGCACTACCCGGGTCGGTTGAAGAATGAAAAGCTCATCATCCTCGATCCCAAGCGCCTGGCGTACATCCGAAGTATACTCGTCAGGCGGTGGCGGCGGTTTCTCAAAATGCATGACATTTGGCGCGATGCGGGCGGAAACTCCCGTCCGCAGACTCAATTGGGCATCGGCCACCGAGTTGATGACCACATGATGGATAGACGGCAAAACGGGTGGGAAGGCCATGTTTAGATAGTCCTGCACGGCGTTTACCATAAAACGGTCACGTTCCCAGTAAAAATCATGATGATGGGCGATGGTTTGAATGTTGGTCTCGGCAATAAACTCGGTGAGGGCGATTCCCAGGGGAATGTTCAGCGGGATGGTCAGGGCATTTTCAGGAATAATAATCTGAATATTAAATTTCTCGACAAATTCGTATAAATGATCTTTCAGTTTGATGGCCAGATGATAAATCTTTTTGGAAATCGCACGATCCCTTCCGATAGCATTGAAGGATTCTAGATATACATCTTTGATATCAGGATGGGTAAAATGGGCCTCGGGAACCAAATAGCACCTTTCCGCCGGCCGATCCAGTTCTCCGGCAAAGTAAAAGCAGGTGAAGCCCTCCTCCTCAAAAATATCAGCCCATTTTTCGATTTCCAGTGATACGCCGTCTGTTCCGGCGATTCGGGTGGAGATAAAGGCAACATTCTTGAATTCCGTAATCGACTTGAAATCCCTCATTTTCGACTCCTTGATTGACGGTAATCTGAAATATATCGTCCGATAAGATTTGGCTAGATATCATCGGGGGCTGAGCTTATTGGCCAATGCGCGGTGACGTCCCGGAGACCGTTAGGTATTGCGCATTTTAGTTTATAAATTGATTAATCTCAAATGCTTACGTTAATTTCGAAACTCCGAACTCGCAGCTGAGGTTTCCAGTGCGCCAGCATTGTGTTACGCAATCCGGTTAGGCTCTGCCGGCACTGCCCAATACCGTCTCATTTTTAAGTTTGACCATTTTAATTAATTCTTCCCGGGCCGGGCCGAGATATTTGCGGGGATCAAATTCAGCCGGATTCTCGGCAAAAATTTTTCGAATTATTGCCGTCATCGCCAGCCGACCGTCGCTGTCGATGTTGATTTTGCAGACCGCCGAACCGGCTGCCTGGCGGAGTTGTTCTTCGGGTATCCCGACGGCATCTTCCATCTTGCCGCCAAAGCGGTTAATCATGCGGACATACTCCGGGACCACGGCTGACGCGCCATGCAGTACAATCGGAAAGCCCGGGACTCTTCTTGCGACGTCTTCAAGAATATCAAAGCGCAGGGGCGGTACTTTTCCTCCGGGTTTGACTTTAAACTTATAGGCCCCGTGTGACGTGCCGATGGAAATGGCGAGACTGTCCACGCCGGTTCCGGCAACAAATTCTTCGACTTCCGCCGGTTTGGTGTAATGCGAAACTTCGTGGGAGACTTCATCTTCAACGCCGGCTAGCACACCCAGTTCTCCCTCAACCGTGACCTCCCTTGCATGGGCGTAATCTACCACCTGTTTGGTTATTTCGGCATTTTTTTCAAACGGATGGTGTGATCCATCCAGCATAACAGAAGAAAATCCGCTGTCAATACACGACCTGGCAAGTTCAAAGCTGTCTCCGTGATCCAGGTGCAGCGCGATGGGTATGTCGGCACCTTTATCTTTGGCCATCTGAACAGCGCCCATAGCCATATATCTCAGCAGGGTCGGGTTGGCATATTTGCGGGCGCTGCCGGACACTTGCAGGATAACCGGAGACCTGGATTCGACACAACCCAGGATGATGCCTTGAAGCTGTTCCATATTGTTGAAATTATAGGCCGGAACCGCGTATTTGCCCTCCAGGGCCTTCTGAAACATCTCTTTCGTATTGACCAACCCCAGATCCGTGTAATGGGTTGTTGAGTTCATAATTTTCTCCTTTTTTCTTTGTCATCCGACTTCTGATACAGCCGCCTGCGCCTGAATCGCAGTGATCGTTACCGTGTTGACGATGTCGGGTACGGTGCACCCCCGGCTCAGATCGTTCACCGGTTTGTTTAGTCCTTGCAGTACCGGTCCGATGGCGACGGCATGGGCGGAACGCTGAACCGCTTTGTAGAGATTGTTGCCGGTGTTCAGGTCAGGAAAGATGAAAACCGTTGCGCGGCCGGCCACCTCGCTCTGCGGCAATTTGGTTTCGGCCACTCCGGCATCCACGGCCGCATCGTACTGAATGGGGCCTTCGATTTTCAAATCAGGTCGTTTTGCTTTTACGAGCCGGGTGGCTTCGCGCACCTTGTCGACATCCCTGCCGGTACCGGATTTGCCGGTGGAATATGAGCACATGGCGATGCGGGGTTCGATACCATACATTTTTGCAGTTTCAGCCGAGCTGACTGCGATGTCAGCCAGCTGTTCGGCGCTGGGATCAGGATTTACCGCACAGTCTCCGTACACGAGCACACGGTCTGCCAGACACATCAAAAATACACTGGAGGCAATGGCAACGCCCGGCCGGGTGCGGATAATCTGAAGTGCCGGCCGGATGGTTTCGCCGGTGGTGTGAACGGCACCGGACACCATGCCGTCGGCGGCACCTTTAGATACCATCATAGTTCCAAAGTAGCTGACATCCGTCAAGGTATCCCTGGCCATTTTTTCAGAGATACCCTTGTGCTTGCGCATCTCATAATAGATCAGCGCGTATTGCGCGAGCCACTCCGCCTGCATGGG
Source organism: Desulfobacterales bacterium (assembly GCA_049698595.1). Taxonomy (GTDB): domain Bacteria; phylum Desulfobacterota; class Desulfobacteria; order Desulfobacterales; family JAFDCJ01; genus JAFDCJ01. Next base: position 7,084 of record JBAVYC010000174.1, read on the forward strand.
ATCGACTATGTTGATTCCCTCCAGGTTGAGCCCGAGCGCGCTTGCTTTCTGTCGAATATCTTCCGGCTTACCCAGCAGGGTAATATCCACAACCTGGCGCCGCAGAAGTATTTCACTGGCCTGCAGGATGCGTCCTTCAGACCCCTCGGGCAGAACGATGTGCTGTCTGTCGGCTTTCGCCCGTTCGATGAGATTGTACTCAAACATGATCGGAGTGACACTTGTTGAATGAACCACTTTGATGCGGTCCGCGATTTCCGGTATATTCACATGGGCTTCGAAAAGTCCCAGAGCGGAAGCAATCTTTCGTTCATTTTGCGGCGTGAGCGCCGCTCTCACCGACCCGGCTTTCAGCGCTGTCGCATATGTATCGGAGTCCACGCTGAAGATGGGTATCGGCAACGATTTTTTAGAACCTTCGATCAGTCGCTGGACCTGGGGTTCAAGCGCCAACCCGCCGGTTAACAAAAGACCGGAAATATTCGGATATGTTTCCGAAACCGTTGCCGCCAGGCTGCCCAGGATAACATCGGAGCGATCACCGGGGGTGATGACAAGGGTTCCGTCGCTGATATAGTCCAGAAAGTGCGGCAAATTCATAGCGGCAATTTTAATATCGAGTACTTCACGATTCAGGCCATCCGGATCACCCTGCAATAGCCGACTGTCCAGGTTTGCGGCGATTTCTCCGATAGTCGGTTTGCCCAGCAGTTGCTCCTCGGGCAGGATATACACCGGTTCTTTAACTGACGTTTCATATTTGAGTCGGGTGTTGATCAGGTCAACATGCTGCGGTTCTACCCGATTGGCCAGGATTGCCAGGAGGGTGCATCCCTGGCTTCCAAAGGCATCACGGGCAAACCGAGTCGCATCGAGAATTTCCTCCGGTGATTTGCCGCGTCCGTTCACGACCGCTAGAATCGGACATCCTAGATTATTGGCCACACCGGCATTAAAGTCGAACTCGAAGGCAGAGGATACCCCCGTGTAATCCGTACCTTCGCACAGCACAAAATCACACCGGCTTTCCAGAGCTTTATATTTGACGAGGATGGTTTTTAAAAGCAGATCATACTGACCATGGGAAACCATGTGCCGGGCTTCCTCGTGTTTGTAGGCGTACATGTCTTCATACGCCGGCCTCAAATTGTAACGCGTCAGGATCAGCTGGATATTGTTGTCGCGTTTCACATCTGGAATAATCGGCCGGAAAAACCCGATGTTTTGCAAACGTCTTGATAGCAATTCCATGATACCGAGCGCCACCACGGATTTGCCTCCACCGGGTTCCAGAGTTGCAATGAATAGACTTTTGGACATGTCCTAGTCTCTAAAAAGGTAAATGTTTATCTGGCAAGTCCACTCCCACATGTTCTATTTCAAGTCCTTAAATAGACGCACGGCAAGGCATTCATCTGACCGGCTGCGCACGAAGATGGACACTGGTTTAAACCTATATCA
>JBAVYC010000175.1:0-2003 GCA_049698595.1 Desulfobacterales bacterium
TTTTTTGCCACCAGGGATCAGTTCAAACGTTCCGTGCCTGGCCGAATCATCGGTGTCTCCAAGGACCGTCAGGACCAACCAGCCCTGAGAATGGCATTACAAACCAGGGAACAGCATATCCGTCGTGATCAGGCGACCAGCAATATCTGTACCGCACAGGCACTACTGGCCGTCATGGCGAGCATGTACGCCGTGTACCACGGCCCGGAGGGCCTGAAACGCATCGCCAAACGCATCCACAGGCTGACAAGCCTGTTGGTTACAGGTCTACGCTCACTGGGTTTTGAGACAGTTAACCAGGCATGGTTTGATACCGTCACTTTTCATCTGTCCGATGAGCAGGCTGAGTCTGTTTATAACCGGGCGCAGGACGCAGGTATCAACCTTTACAAAGGTCATGGTGGTTTGAGTATCAGTATCAACGAGAAAACCACCCGTGATCATATCGCCACGCTTTGGAGCGTGTTTTCCGGCACCAAGGAAACGGATGATTTCACCAGCGTTGACCTGTCATGCAACCCTGAATTTACCAGTATCCCGGTTCATTTACAGCGTCAAAGTGCTTTTCTGGAACACCCGGTTTTCAACCGTTACCACTCAGAAACAGAGATGCTTCGCTATATCAAGCGGCTCGAGAACAAGGACCTTTCATTGACACATGCGATGATCTCCTTGGGTTCGTGCACGATGAAGCTAAATGCAACATCCGAGATGATTCCCGTTACCTGGCCCGAGTTCTCTGACCTGCATCCGTTCGCACCGGCCCAACAGGCTGAGGGCTATCACCAGTTATTTCGCGAGCTTGAGGAGATGCTGAGGGCTTGCACTGGATATGATGCAGTATCTTTGCAACCCAATGCCGGTTCGCAGGGTGAATATGCCGGCCTGCTGGCCATCAAGGCCTGGCATGAATCAAGAAACGAGGGACACCGAAATATCTGCCTGATCCCGTCCTCGGCCCATGGTACCAATCCGGCCAGCGCCGCCATGGCCGGCATGAAAAGTGTTATCGTGAAATGTGATGACAATGGCAATGTTGATATTGCTGATCTGCGTGATAAAGCTGAAAAACACGCACAGGTGCTTTCCGCGTTAATGATCACCTACCCTTCGACGCATGGTGTTTTTGAACAACAAATCACAGAAATATGTGACATCACCCATCAGCATGGTGGCCAGGTTTATCTCGATGGCGCCAATCTGAATGCACTGGTTGGCTGTGCGGCACCTGGCAAGTTTGGCGCAGATGTTTCACATTTAAACCTGCATAAGACCTTTTGCATTCCTCATGGCGGTGGCGGGCCGGGAATCGGCCCCATCTGTACCGGGGCACACCTGGCGCCTTTCCTTTCCGGTCATTCGGTGGTGAAAATGCCAGGACCCAGCGCTTCCAATGGCGCGGTAGCAGCAGCTCCCTGGGGTAGTGCCGGTATTTTGCCCATCACCTGGACCTACATAGCCATGATGGGCCGTGAGGGTCTTAAAAAGGCCACACAGGTGGCTATTCTTAATGCCAATTACATCGCTCACAGGTTATCCGGGACGTTCCCTGTGCTGTATACCGGGCCCAATGGCCGCGTCGCGCATGAGTGTATTATCGATTTGCGGCCATTTAAACAGTCCAGCGGCATCAGTGAAGAGGATGTGGCCAAGCGTCTGATTGATTATGGTTTCCATGCACCGACCATGTCTTTCCCCGTACCCGGCACACTGATGATCGAGCCGACAGAAAGCGAGTCACTGTACGAAATTGACCGTTTCTGTGATGCGATGCTGAGTATACATAGTGAGATTGTGGCACTCGAAAATGGCCAACTGGACAGGGATGACAACCCCCTGGTTAACGCGCCACACACCCAACTGGATCTGGTCAGGGACTGGCATCATCCCTACAGCAGGGAAACCGCTGCTTTTCCGGCACCTGAACAGTGGCAAGGTAAATTCTGGCCGGCAGTTAACCGGATCGATAATGTTTACGGTGACCGAAACCTGTTCTGTAGTTG
>JBAVYC010000176.1:0-2248 GCA_049698595.1 Desulfobacterales bacterium
ATCGTTGACTATCTACTTGGTGCCAAAGCCGGCCAGACAATGCGCGTGACTCTAAAAACCAACAACGGCGCTAACTACTTCAATTTGCTGCCGCCAGGATCGATTGCCGCGATTGCCATAGGGGCCAACCTGGGCAACGAGTGGACCGGCACGCTGCCCGTTGACGGCGACTATACGGTTAATGATTTCTATTTCTACGTCAACCCAGAAGCCGTGATCCGCGGCGGCTGATTGTTTGCTCGCGCGCTCCATGCATTGCGTATCTGAATTCCATAATGATTTCAGGGTAAAAAAGACACAAAGAGGTTGATTCGCAATGAAGTGCTCTAAAATTATTTTCAAGAAAACAAGCTATGTTCAATTCGTCTGTAAATTGGATACGCTGTGGTTGTTAGTGGCGATGACGCTGATGAGCCTGATCATCGGTTGTGCGACGGCGCAGGTATCGTCGTCCTTTAGTCCCCGATCGATCAACGAAGTAAGATTCCGCGATCGTTCACAATCAAAATATGACGATGAGGTACGCGTAACGGTTGCCGTGCCGAGCGCCGAAGAAAATAAGGCGCTGTTCAGTGCAAATTTAGCCATGAAAGAGATCCAACCGATCTGGGTCAAAGTGGAAAACCACAGCGATCGGACATATTATCTGATTTCAGCCGCTACCGATCCGAATTACTTTTCACCCAACGAGACCTCTTTTACCGTCCATGGCGGCCTCAGCCGATCAGACCAAAAAGAAATGGAAAACTATTTCAGATCGATGAATTTCAGAAGCCCCATTTTGCCCGACACGGCGGTTTCAGGCTTTATTTTTACGAATCTAGATGAAGGCGAAAAGGTGGTGCAAATCGACCTGATTGCCAGTCAACAAGTTAAATTTTTTACCTTCTTCGTTCAAATTCCCGGCATACGGGTCGATTATCAGATGGTCGATTTTGACAGTCTCTATAAAACCGAAGAAATTGTGAATTTAGATCAGGCTGAATTGAGAACGGCACTCGAGGATTTGCCCTGCTGCACGACGAATGAGGCGGGATCGGATTTTGGAGACCCGCTCAACATGGTGATCATCGGAGATTTTCTTGATGTGGCAGCCACTTTCTCCCGCCGCGGCTGGCTTCCGGCCGAAGAGACTTACTCGACAGCCGTATGGAAAACCATAAAGTCTTTTCTTTTTGGTAAGCGCTACCGGTATTCACCCGTAAGCTCACTGTACGCATATGGTCGCCATCAGGATCTGGCGCGCCAAAAACCGCGCCACAGTATCCACGAAAGAAACCACTTGCGCCTATGGTACAGCCCGATGCGCTTTGCAGGCAAGCCGGTCTTTGTCGGTCAGATCAGCCGCGACATTGGTGTCCGTTTTACCACAAAATCCTGGCCGCCGGTGACCCACAAAATTGATCCGGATATCGACGAAGCGCGCCATGCCCTCATCGAGGATTTGCTGTTCTCTCAGACGCTTGCCAAAGTCGGCTTCGTGAAAGGAGTGGGGCGGGCAACGCCTTCCAGACCGAGGGAGAATTTGACCGGCGATCCATACTTTACCGATGGATTGCGCGCGGTGCTGATTCTCGACCAAGGGCCCATTTCTATGAATCAGATCGTAGAACTCGACTGGGAGCATCCCCGGACGTTTCAAATATCAGACTAAGGGGCAAACACAAACTTATTTTAAGCGCAAAGTAATTTTACTCGCAAGATGATGGCAAGCGACTGAGGCCAAGCAGAGACACCATTGAAGAAAGAGATGATCATCACCGTTATCGCCTGTTTCGTTGCCGGCTTAATTCTCCCTGCCGGTTCGGCCGAGCTTCAGGCCGAAACCACATTTGTAACCATTGGATCCGGCGATTTCACCGGCGTCTATTTTCCAACCGGATTGGCCATTGCAAAGATGATCAACAAGAAACGCGGCCAATACGGAATCCGGGCCACGGTTGAAGCCACCCCGGGATCGGTGTTTAACCTCAATGCGATCATGGCCGGGTACATGGAATTCGGCCTGGCACAGGCCGATAAACAATACCAGACGGTCAATGGGCTGGCCGAGTGGACGAAAAGAGGTCCTCAAAGGGAACTGCGGGCCGTATTCAGCCTACACCATGAATCAGTGGTGCTGGTGGCTGCAGTGGATGCAGGTATAAATACCGTTGCGGATCTAAAGGGAAAAAGGGTCAACCTCGGCAATCCCGGCTCCGGCCAGCACCGGAATGCCATCGATGCGCTGGAAGCCGTGGGTCTCGAC
>JBAVYC010000177.1:0-2212 GCA_049698595.1 Desulfobacterales bacterium
GCCCTGACCGGCAGGGCCTTCCTCTATTTTGCTTATCCGGCACAAAATTCCGGTGACGCGATTTGGACGGTTTTAAGTGGCGGCAGGACCGCAGCGGTAGATGCGTTTTCCGGTGCAACGCCGCTATCGATTGCTGCTGCTAACGGAAGTTCCGGCAACATTCAATCAGCGTTTGCAGACGCCGGCTACAGCACCGCAAAGCTGTTTTTCGGTCTCTATCCCGGAAGCATCGGCGGAACCTCGGCCTTTCTGGCAGTCCTCGGCGCCGCATTTCTGATTATACTCGGCGTTGCCAACTACCGAATCATCTTTGGCTGCGTTCTGGGTCTGCTATTTGCCGGTTTGCTGCTAAATCTGGTGGCGGCTGACGGATCCTCGCGCTATTTGGCCCTGAATCCCTTGGATCACCTGATCATCGGCGGCAGTATGTTCGCCTTTGCCTATATGGCGACCGACCCGGTCTCGGGCGCCCATATGCAAGGCGCCAGATGGGTCTTCGGTTTTGGCATCGGGGCCCTGACGGTGTTGATCCGGGTTTTCAATCCCGCGTTTCCGGAAGGGGTCGGTTTGGCCGTTTTGTTCATGAACCTGTTTGCACCCTTGCTGGACCATATTGAAATAAAATACAAACTCAGGAGACGGATACCCAATGTCTAACCGATTGAAATCGATATTATTTGCGGCAATTTTATGCTTTGTCTGCAGCGCTATTCTGACGACGGCCTCCACCGGGCTGCAGCGTTTTCAGAAGCAGAACATGCGCATCGACAGGCATCGCAACGTCCTCATGTCGGTGGGCCTGGTCAAACCGGACCGGCGATACTCAGCCGATGAAATCGAGTCCATGTACACCAAGTTTATCAAACCGCTCTGGGTGGACCCGGACGGTCAGCTGATCGAAGCCCTACAGGAGGGTGAAAATAATTTGCCGCTTTACACTTATGAGAAAGACAATCAGATCCAAGCCTACATCGTGCCGATCAGCTCTCGAGGCCTGTGGGGCAGGATTCAGGGGTATCTGGCGATTGAAAATGACGGTAGCACCATTTCAGGGTTCACCGTATACAAGCATTCGGAAACCCCCGGGCTCGGCGGAGAAATCGAAAAAGCCTGGTTTCAAAAAAATTGGGTTGGAAAAAAAATTGTCGATCGCGACGGTGAATTCGTCTCGGTTTCAATTGCAAAAGGTACGGTGGAGGATATGATAGCGCCCCAAAAACAATCCAATTATGTCGACGGTATCAGTGGTGCGACACTCACCGGCCGGTACCTGACAGCCGGTCTCAGAGAGGTTCTCGAAGACTACGAACCGGTGTCGATCAGGTTCAGAAAGAATCTGATCGCCAAACCACCGGGATAGAGGTGAGAAACCATTTCATAATCTGGACAAAGCTTTTTTTAGGAGGATTTCGAATGGGCGCCAACAGGAATTCAGACATTTTTGGATTTTGAATGGAGTTGCTATGAATGGAACCTTCACAAGACCCTGGAATACAATTCGCAAAACCAGGTCATTTAAAGATATCGTGGGGGCGTTGTGGGATGTCAACCCGATTTCCAAACAGATCCTGGGAATATGCTCAGCTTTGGCGGTCACGGTGCAGCTCAATACCGCCATTGTCATGAGCATCGCCTTGACCTTCGTCGTCGCGTTTTCCAATCTGGCCATATCGAGCATGCGTCGGGTCATACCCCGAAACATTCGCATCATTGCAGAGGTGGCCGTGATCGCTACATTGGTGATAATGGCCGATGAACTCCTCAAAGCGTTCATGTATGACATCAGTAAACAACTGTCCGTTTTTGTCGGGTTGATCATCACCAACTGCATCGTTTTAGGCCGGGCGGAGGGCTTCGCACTCTCCAACCCGCCGTTTCGATCGTTTATGGACGGCATTGCCAACGGCATCGGCTACAGCTCAATTCTGATCGGCGTTGCGTTCTTTCGGGAATTGCTGGGCTCCGGCAAACTGTTCGGCTTCCAGGTTGTGCCCAACGCATTCTACGAGTTTGGATATGTCGACAATGGATTGATGGTGCTCGCCCCCGGCGCCTTTATCATCATCGGCTTGTTTGTATGGCTGGAACATACTCTGTTGCGGGGGAAAAAATAGGTTAGTCGGTTGAGCCGGTTAGCCGGTTGGTCGGTAAACCGGCTGGGTCTTATATTTCGATCAACCACGGATTCAACTGGCCAACGGGCTCAACCGGC
>JBAVYC010000178.1:0-1935 GCA_049698595.1 Desulfobacterales bacterium
ACTTAAAACCATTTGAAAGGAGATTCGGCTATGCAGAGTAACAATTCAAATTATTTCAAAAGATTGCTAAGTGTATTTCTGATGATGACGATGGTGACAGTATTCGGGGTAATCAGTGCCCAGGCCGGCAAGATCACCCTGAAGTTTGCCCACCAGAATAACACTTTTGATGCTGATCAACTTCTTGCCGAAACCTTCAAGGATCTGGTCGAGGCAAAAACCGACGGTGAGATCGAAGTAACGATATTCCCCGGAACATTGACCAACAGCGAGGAAGAGGCCATCGAGTTTCTCAAGATGGGCAGTGCGGCTATCGGGGCAACCAGTGCCGGTCACATCGCCGGATATTACCCGGATGTCCAATTCCTGCAATTGCCCTATCTTTTTAAAAGCATGGAGCACTATAAGGTTGCCCGGCGGTCCGGTGTCGTCAATGAGATTCTGAGGAAAGTCAGTAAGGCTACCGGCCTGACAGCACTGGGCATCTATTCCGACTGCAACGGCTTTGCCATATCCAGCACGACTCCCATCACCAAAATCGAGGATGCTAAAGGGGTGAAACTGCGGTGCATGCAGAACCCCCTGTTCGTAGACATCTATAAAGATTTCGGATTTACCGTGACCCCGACTGACTGGGGTGAACTTTACACCTCTCTGCAGACCGGCCTGGTCAATGCCAACGATCTCGGCGTTTACTGCAACTATATATTCAAGCTGAAGGAAGTGGTGAAAAGCTTTGCCATCCTCAACCAGATGTGGACCCAAAAAATCATCTTTATGTCCCCCAAAGCATGGGATAAGCTCAATGACAGTCAGCGTGATATTGTTAAAGACGCCGCTGAAAGCGCTATTGAGCTGGCAGACGCCTGGCAGTATGTACGGGAACAAGAATTCATTGAAAAGGCTAAAAAGGATGGATACACGGTAACCTATCCCGACACGGATCCTTTCAAAAAGGCTTCTGAGAAAGTGTATGCCAAGTGGTTTGCAAAGAATCCTCACTGGAAAGCCTGGTACGAGGAGATCCAGTTGCTCAATCCTGAAGAGCGACTGCCGGAAGCATATAAAGGAAAAAGGGACTAGTATTTTTCCGTGGCTACGCTCGGAAAAAATAGTCTTTGAAGGGCGGCAAACACGCTGATAATTTAATGTCATTTAGGTTATGATTAATGGCTGGTGGGAGTGGCTTCTGCTTGCATCCCGCTGCTTTTCAAGCGGGGCGGCCACGATTACCCGGGTAATCGCGGTTAAATCATCGACAAGCTCAGATGAGGCAAACCGCTCCCACAATCCAAAAGCAAAAAAAAATGAAAATCAGCAGCCACCAGCAGAGGGGGCCCGGCCCCTTTCAGGGGCCACCCTCATACCCCCAGCTCTGCTGGTGGGCGCTGATTGGGAGAAGTTGTTATGGACGATGACCAAAAAGATGGGATGGGAGGAACAACTTTTGATCTGATTCTTGAGAAGATCAAAACAATAAGCAATACTTTCATGATAATACTACTGATTGGTTTGACTTTACTATTGGGTGCCAGCATTGCGATGAGATATTTTATGGGCCAGCCAATATCTTGGTCGAACGCCATTGCAAGATATGTTTACATATATATCGTACTGATTGGGAGTGCTATTTCTTATATGTTAGAGGGGCATGCAGTCATCGAATCCTTTTACAATATAATGCCCAGGAGCATCAAGATGGTATTTGATTTCGCACACTATCTGATAGTAATGGGGCTCTCCGCCATACTCATCGTTAAAGGTGTAAAGTATACGATTAGTATGTGGGGCGTACATTCTCCTGTTTTAGCGTTCTTTTCAATGGGGATCGTTTATCTGGCAGTACCGCTAAGTTTCGCGATTCTTTTTTTATATCTTTTGAGAAAAACAATTGGATTGCCTGGTGAGTATCGCCGCTAACGAATTGTCCTCGGC
>JBAVYC010000179.1:0-1952 GCA_049698595.1 Desulfobacterales bacterium
CAACTCCTCGGGACCCAAACTGCATCTGGTGGATGAATTAAAAAAGCCGCCCAAGGATTTAGCGGCAGCCAAAAAAACACTGAATGAGGTTGAGCGTGACTATATCGTCCGGGTACTTGAGCAGACCCATTGGAAAGTGAGCGGCAAAAACGGGGCCGCAGAAATCCTCGGGCTCGACCGCAGCACGCTGCGCGCCCGCATGCGAAAACTGGGTATCCACCAGCCCTAAGCAGGCAGAGTTTATTTTTTGCAGTTTTCCTCAAATCATAACACCGTCAATTCATATTCTCGCACGCAGCATACCCCACACCACCCACACCACATCAAAGCTCCGAAAAATTATGGTCATATATGACCAATGGTCATATGCAACCATAATTTTACGTTCGATCCTCTCTCCATCGGCAGTCGCCTATATAAAAATATTAAATGATAAATCAATATGTTGAGTTAATCCTGATTAAACTTTTCCAATCTGGTATGAAGTTTGAAAATACGATTTATACGCATTCGATTTGTAAAGATCCAAATTGATTCCAAAGGAGGAGAAAATGACCAGTATCTTAACCAGTGATGTCCAAACATATGTCAGAGAACTGATTTCAAAGGAGTTCGGATCTGTCAATAACGAGGAAAAAGTGCCTTCGGAGAACCGAAGATCATTCAACAGTGAACATCAGAAACAGCCACAACAAACAGCCGGGTTCGGCCAACAGATAAAAGAATAAACCCAGACTGAATTTGTTTGAATACGGTTGATGACCGGCTACACGCTGGGTGGCGTCATTCATGCCCTGCTGGTCATCGCCATCGTCGTGATATTGATTCAATTTATTCAAGGACGAAGACGAGCGTATACATTTTTGACGTTCAACAAGCAATACATGATAGGAGATTAACACTGCCGCTCATTCAATTAATAATCGTTTTGGTGGTCGTTGGGGTGATTCTATGGGTAATTAACAGCTACATACCGATGCAAACTTCGATAAAGAAAATCCTGAATGTGGTAGTGGTTATTGCAGTAGTTGTCTGGCTTTTGAGCGTCTTTGGAGTCATAGGAAACATCTCAGCAATTCGTATTGGGTAACCAAACATCCAATGAAAGACAGGAGGAATACCATGAAATCAAGCACAAAAGACAACGCAGAAGGCAAGATGCACCAATTGAAAGGTAAGAGCAAGCAGATCCTTGGGAAAATAGTCAAGAATCGCAAATTGGAAGCCGAAGGCAAAGCCGAAAACTTAGACGGGAACGTTCAAGAAAAGATCGGGAAATTCAAGAAGGTCGTGGGGAAATAAAACTGCGTATCACGCGCCGGCACGCCTTTGAGGCCATTTCCACGGTTGCATCAAACACCCATACCATTATGCCAGTGATTTCCACGGACGCCAGCCGGGTGGGGGTCCGCGTCATACGCACGGACGAAGAACAGATGATCGCGCGCTCGGTGTGCCGCGCACTCGGACTTGGCATGGCCAGTGAAAAAAAGAGAATTGAACCATGAGGACAAAAGAACTTTCCCCGGAACTGCTCCATAAGATGGATGCCTACTGGCGCGCCGCCAACTATCTGTCGGTCGGTCAGATTTATCTCTTCGACAATCCGCTCTTGAAGAAGCCGCTCAAATTTGAGCACATCAAGCCGCGCCTGCTTGGTCACTGGGGCACGACGCCGGGGTTGAATTTCATCTACGTGCACCTGAATCGGGTCATCAAGGAACATGACCTCAATGTCATCTATATCACCGGCCCGGGGCACGGCGGCCCAGGGCTGGTCGCCAACACTTACTTGGAGGGGACGTATAGCGAAGTTTACCCAAATATCGCGCAAGACGAGGACGGGATAAAGCGCCTGTTCAAGCAGTTCTCCTTCCCCGGCGGGATTCCGAGCCATGTCGCGCCGGAGACGCCCGGGTCGATACATGAAGGCGGTGAGTTAGGTTATTCTC
>JBAVYC010000180.1:0-1945 GCA_049698595.1 Desulfobacterales bacterium
GTATTGCCGAACTGCTGGCAACCGAATATCCGACCCCGATGAAAATGATCGGTGTGGACGATCAGTATGCAGATGCGGGACCTTACGAGGAATTGCTGGCGCACTTAGGACTGCAGGGTGAACAGATTGCAGCTACAGTCGAACAATTTTTGAATATGAACTAGTACATAACTTCATAAATACAGTAACTGTAAAACTTGACTCAGTGTCCCTGTGGAAAAAAATAATCCAGCTAATATGTTACCGAAATTGTGAATAGGAGCACTAGGGAATGTGCTCAATTTATAGAATTCCTAACAATGTCTTTTGGATAGCTAACGGCCATAGAGCAATTTTACTTTGCCATATTTATCTTTGCTTCAGCCCCTTATTGCAGCATGCTAAAATAGCGGAATAAACTCTTTGCAGGAAAAAAGGTTATGGTCGATATTAATTGCGTTTGGGAGGAACCGGCGATTTTGGGGGAAGGACCGTTGTGGGTGGCCCGGGAGAATGCGGTCTATTGGGTTGATATTGTCCGCAAGAAGGTCCACCGGTACGCGTTGGCGGATGGCGCCCGGCGCACGTGGACGTTTGAGACGGAAGTGACGAGTCTGGCGGCGCGGCAACAGGGCGGCTTGGTGGGCACGGTGCGCGATGGGTTTGCCTTTATCGACTTGGAGACGCACACGATTGAACCGGTTGCGATGCCGGAGACGGGGATTCCGGACAACCGGTTTAACGATGGGAAAGTGGATCAAAACGGCCGCTACTGGGCCGGCAGCATGGACGATGGCGAAAAACGGGTATCCGGCAGCCTCTATCGCCTGGATGGCGACCTCGCCCTGCACAAAATGGACGAGAACTACGGCATCACCAATGGCCCCACCTTCAGCGTTGACGGCAAAACCTTGTATCACACCGATACCGCCAAACGCACCATTTTCGCCTTTAATCTCAGCGAGGATGGTGCAATCAACGCTAAACGTATATTTGTACAGTTGCAAGCTGAGGAAGAAGGCTATCCCGATGGCATGACGGTGGACAGCGAAAATTGCATCTGGCTGGCTCATTTTGCCGGATCCCGCATCACCCGCTATTCGCCGGAAGGTGAGATCTTAAATGTCATTTCGATGCCGGTTCCCAACATCACCAGTTGTACCTTCGCCGGACCTGATTTGGACATGCTGTACATCACCACCGCCCGCCACTTGCTCTGCGCAGAGGATCTACACAAATACCCGCTGTCAGGCAGCTTGTTCTCCTGCAAACCGGGTGTGACGGGTTTAGCGACAGCGCTTTTTGCCGGTTAAGTTAACACGATGAAATTTGACTACTGAAAGGATCATATGGTGATAAAATGTCAGAGTTAAAAACAAAATTAAAAAACGGCGGTCTTGTAATCGGCACCATGATTTCGGAAATCAGAAATCCAAATTTGGTATACATGCTGGCGCAGTGCGGATTTGACTTCTTCATTATTGACAATGAGCACGGTGCCTATTCACCGGAAACCATTTCCAATATGATTGCGGCTGCCCGCGGGGCGGGGATCTCAGTCGTTGTGCGAATTCCGGAAATTCGCCGCGAAGCGATTATGAAACCGCTGGATTCAGGTGCTGCCGGTCTACTGGTGCCGATGGTCAATACGGCCGACCAGGCCAAAGAGATCATGAGATATGCGAAGTATCCGCCGATGGGTGAGCGCGGGGTTGCCTTGAGCAGAGCACATAGTTCATATGGTCGACCGAACGCCACAGAATATCTAAACCAGGCCAACCAGACAACATTCATTGCCGTCCAGGCCGAAAGTCCCCAGGCGATTGAAAATTTGGAATCAATTGCATCGACACCCGGTGTCGATGCCATTTTTGTCGGCCCTGCTGATCTTTCCGTCGGTATGGGAATACCGGGCCAGATAACGCATCCCAAAGAAGTCGAGGCCATTGAAACGGTTCTGGCTATC
>JBAVYC010000181.1:0-5083 GCA_049698595.1 Desulfobacterales bacterium
CCGGTGGATACGCCCGGGTTGCGGGATTTGCGTTTTTTTCGACGTTTTTTCTTTGATGACATTTCTTGATTCCCTTTTCGTTTTGAAATACATGAATCAAAATAGCTTGTATGTCAAGATAAAATCAAACACAATATATGGTGTATTGTGCTAAGATATAGATAAAATTGCAAATTACTTTTATTAAATCTCTGGCTTACACTGTTCCAATTTTAACGAGTTACCGGTTCTAAGATCTGACATGCGAAAAGGAATAACCGACGCGGCTATTTCCGGGGGGATCGGTTCAAGAGTGTCATTGTTGAAAAATGAGAAACCTTGATCACCTGCCTGGCTTATATCGATTTAAATCCATTGCGTGCCGGCCTGGTGGAACGTCCGGATGAATATCGTTGGAACTCATTTGGGTAACATATCCAGACCGGTAATAAAGATAATTTTTTATGTCTGGATTTTGGTCTTAAAGAATGAGGCTAAGGTATATTTTGAAATATCAGATAATGGGCCCGGGATTGAAAAAGAACAGGCAAGCAATATTTTTCAGCTTTTCAGCTCCTCAAAAGGAAATAGAGGTACAGGTATAGGATTCTTGGTACCCCGCAAGGCCATCCTCAAACACGATGGAGTCTTTGAAATCCTTCCGCCAGATCTGAAATCAAATCCTCCGGGTCCTCCAACCCGACATGATATCTTAAAAGATAGCCGGACGTTTCCCATGGCACAGCCGTTCTGTATGCCGCGGGATCGGCAGGAATCACCAGGCTTTCAAAGCCGCCCCAACTGGCCCCGATTTTAAAATAGCGGTAGTTGTCCACCATCCGGGCAACAGCTTTTTCCGATACCGTATGCAGCAACACTCCGAATAGGCTTGACGCACCGGTAAAATCCCGCTGCCAGAGGTGGTAGCCCGGATCCCCGTTCAGTGCCGGGTACAGGACTCGCTTCACCTCGGCCTGGGCCTTAAGCCAGCGGGCCACATCGAGCGCCACAGCCTGCTGTTGGCGCAAACGGGCTCCCATGGATCGCATCCCCTTGAGGGTCTGGTAGCAATCGTCCGGTGCGGCGATCTCCCCGAATGCCAGGGTGGTATCCTTCAATTTCTGAAAATAGCTTTCTTTTGCGGCCGTGATAATTCCGATCACCAGATCCGAACCGCCGGATAAATATTTGGTGCCGGCCTGGATCGAAATATCGACACCATGCTCGAAGGGTTTGAAAAAGAGGGGTGTCGCCCATGTGTTGTCCATCAATATTAACGCATCCCTTTGATGAGCGGCTGCAGCAATCGCCGGAATATCCTGCACCTCGAAAGTAAGCGAGCCCGGGGACTCGGTAAACACCACCCGGGTCTCGGAACGGATTAATTTGGCAATGCCCTCGCCGATGAGCGGATCGTAGTATGTCGTTGCCACACCCAAACGCTTCAGAACCGAATCGCAGAAATCCCGGGTCGGGGTGTACACCGAGTCAACCATCAGAAGATGATCTCCGCTATTTAAAAACGCGGTCAGCGCCATGGTTACCGCCGCTAGACCGGATGAGGTAACCACCCCGCCTGCGCCACCCTCCAGTTCCGCCACGGCATCGGCCAGGGCAAAGGTCGTGGGGGTGCCGTAGGCACCGTAACGCACCCCGCGATATTTGCGGTCACCGCCAGCGCGGTTTTTAAACGCTGCAATGTTTGGATAGAGAATCGTGGACGCATGATATACGGGTAGATTGACGACACCGTGCTGCGACCGCGGGTCTCTGCCCAGATGAACCAGATCCGTATGTTTACTCATGGAATACCTGCCCTTTCTAAGTTATTTGGTACAGTAATATCAAGGTTCATTTCTCAGGGACCGTTTCAACGCCGATGCCACTATCTTTCAATATTTTTTCCCGATAATTTTGATTTGAAGATCAGTATGCCTAATTGTTACGACGCTTAGGTCCCATATTTATGGTTACCAGCAGAACGTTGTCAAGAAATGAATGCGTGGGCAAAGTGATGAGCCATGCTCGAATTTACCTAAGAGTTCAGTTCCACCTCAAAGAACATTGTTGACAGGAAAGCGCGCTCCCGTTATCCGCTATGAAATAGAAACTTCTTATCTTTAATTATGACTGCCGATGCAAAATGATGCCGAAACCGCCGACCATCCGTTTTTAGTCCGGCCGCACCGTACGCTGCTCGGCCTGATGTTGCCTGTATTGCTGTCTTTGGTTGCTGAACCGCTTACTGGACTGGTCGATACGGCGTTCATTGCCCGGTTTATGGGAACGACTGCCGATGTTCATCGGATGGCCGCCGATTATATCCAGATTCGCCTGATCGGTGCGCCAGCCGTGCTGGCAACGATTGCCGCATTCGGCTGCCTGCGCGGCCTGCAGGATATGCGCGTGCCGCTCTTGGTCGCAGTTGGGGTAAACGCTCTCAACATTCTTCTGGACGCCGTGTTGATTTTTGGCTGGGGTCCGATTCGGATACTTTATCGGTTCGCGTCAGATTGAACAGGCGCGAAAGGTTGCCTGCCTGGCCTGCATTTGGAGCCTGGCGGCCGGAACACTGCTGGCCTTTGGCATGTGTTCGGGCGACCATTGGCAGCCGCTCTCTTTGTCCCTGACTCGGCCTTGGCCCTGTTTATGCCAGCCTGGCTGGTGGCCGCCGCCGCCCAACCGATCAGCGCTCTGTCATTTGTCACGGACGGAATTCACTGGGGTACAAAGATTTTCGCTATTTAAAAAAGGTGGTCGTTCTGGCCACGGGCTGCGGTGTGATCACCATACAGCTTCTGGATTTGAGCCAGCCCGGAAGCTTTACCCGGATTTGGCTGATCATTGCATTCTGGATTCTGATCAGAGGGCTGCTGGGCGTGTTGCGCATCTGGCCGGGCATCGGTAAGGCGCCATTGGGACAGGGTATCAAGCACAGAGATAATTCAGAATTTTGATTGTATCTTGAATATCTCTTGTAAGTACCATCTTCAGCGCTCTCGGCGCTTATATTCCAGCGCCGGTTCGGAGAAATGGCCTCCATATGGCTCTTTCTTGAGGAGGATGAGAGCGTTTTTCCTGATTTCCGAAACCTTATCTGCTAACCCAAGCCTGGACCTTAAAACCAGGTACGCGTTGAAACTCTCACTCGTTGTTGGTTACTATCGTAAGGGCTGCCGCCTTGGCTTACGCGGCGATCCGCCACCGATCGACTCCGGTCGGCGGCTTTGTCCGTTTCCCGTTTTCATGCTTTGAAGGAAAATTAAAAAAGGCTTTATCATGGCTATCTGGAGAATCAAAAAAGTTAGATGAGTTGAAATTATTTTTGCAAAATGAAATAGACAAAAATAAAGTTTATATTGAAAATATCGAGGTACAAATCAAAGATCAGGAAAAGGAGCATGATAAGGAAAAAGTCATTAACTTATATTTTGAACTAATCTGCTGCTCAGCAAACCTCAGAAGCAGTCACATTATAGAAAAATTATGTCAAAAATACAAATAGAAAGGGGAGCGCTGCCCAAAAGCAGCACCCCCCAAATATTGTTGGTACGCCCGTTGAATTCCTAATTATGTAGAATCAAAAGGTGAAAGCGCGTCCGTAGTGAGGGGGGCAGGATTCGAACGCGCCCAAGGCTGACAAGTCACCTTGGAGGCGGATTTCGCTGAAGCTCAGCCTGCCGACTTGGTCCGCCGAATCCCGCCGGAAGCAACAAAAAATGCAAAAGCTTGCAGACTCGGTGTTCATGAACGCCGACGATAAATCTGTCTTCTATGCCCAATCGTGAGAACCAAGACCACTATTTCTTCATCCTGGATCTCGCACAGGATGCGATAGTCCCCAATTCGATATCGCCACAATCCAGCATAATCTCCTTTTAACGGTTCCCCAAAATGACGCGGGTTCTTACAACCCTCAATCCGGTCGTTAAGCCAATCGAGAATACGCCTTTGGACAGGCCGATCAAGTTTTCGCAATTGTCGTTCCGCAACATCGCTGATTCTAACTGTCCAAGCCAAGTTCTTTCCTTAACTGTTTCAGCGTCTTTGTGCTGCGCATTTGTGACAGGCACTCTTTGGCGAGTTGAATATCCTCGTTGTCCTCCAAATATTGGATGATGGCTTCCCGAACCACGGCGCTTCTGTTGCTGCCACGAGTTTTAGCGAGCAGATCGATTTCTTCTTCAAGTTCCTTATCTAATCGAATTGCTAACATGTTACACCCCTTCTCATTTAGTTATACAATGTATAACATCCATTAGAATGTGTCAACTGATTTTGAGCATAGTTGAAAACGGCGCAGAGTAACTCTCTGACGTAAATTTCTCACACAAAACCCACACAAATGGAAAAGGGTTACAGTCCTAAAACTGTAACCCCTTGAAATAATTGGTACGCCCGGCAGGATTCGAACCCCGCTTGAGAAGCAGCGGGATTTCGCTGACGCTCAACCTGCGGCCTACGGATTCGAAGTCAGAACCTCCGAGTTTCCTAACCCCCTAAAATCATTATGACTGACTGAAAGCGTTACGTTAAATTTTCCACACTTTTTCTGATTTTTATCAATTTTAGCAGATTTTGGAAAGTTTTTCTCACACAGATTCTCACACGGGATCTTACCATCGTTATCCATCTTGTTCCCGTAACCGTGAAGATAATACCTTTTTGCGCGCACCTTTCGAGCATTCTTATTCTTAGGAGGGTAAATTTGATTGCAAAACGGACCGGTCAAAAATCAAATTGTCTTGATTTTATGATGTATGTTATATTTTTTCAATTAGTTATCGTGGCTCGCCCTCTCAATAATGTATAACTATGCAACAGATAACTCCTCTTCTTGATCCTCAACAGCCTCAGGCAGTTTCTTCTGAGTGCTCGATTCGCTTGATAGGTGTTTGGCCAGCCGTTTCCCAAGACCTATAATGGTTAGTGTCGGGGGCAATCCCCAGGCTTCAGGAATGACCGAGCAGTCGCAGACATAAAGATTGTCATATTCGGTTTTCAAATCAGAATCCAGGAGATCACCGACTTTCAAAGTGCCGCCGGGATGAGCAGCCAGATACCCGGTTTTAAAGATACTCCTGGCGCCGGCCTTCTTTAAAAT